>NZ_PDDM01000038.1 GCF_002914585.1 Pseudanabaena sp. BC1403 | reverse complement strand
CATTTTTGATGAATATCTTCCTAAATGGAATTATAGAGCCATTCCTCAAAATAACTGAAATGCATAAGTTATTTATTTTTCATTCCTTATTTTCTTGTTCCCCCAGAATTGGGGGCTAGGGGGCGAATTTACAATCCATTGCCAATCAGGATAAATGGTGACCAGTAATAGGGATGTGAGTAGTTGTCAGTGGGCTTAGCACCTCCTCTGTAGACAACAGCAATATTCCCGCGCTGGATATTATCTTTTGCGGTGATTTTCTTTTGTAAGAGACTGAGTTGCGCTTGCTGTATGGCTTCAGACTTCGTCACAGGAGCAGAATCTGAACTCTTAGAGAGATTGTTGTAAAACTGTTGCATCAATAGACTGGTGCTGTCATCGCTGACTTCCCAGAGTGAGGCAATCACTGACTTTGCACCAATTCCAAGAAAGAAGTAGCTAATTCCTGAGATTTCAGTTCCATCGCCATTGGTTCCACCGAGAGCAGTCTGACAAGCAGATAGCACTACTAAATGGAGTTTGCTTAAGCCTCGTAACTTTTTGATTTCAGGGATAGGAAGGGTTTTGCCATTACCTAAAACTAGGAAGGATTTGTCAGGATCTCCTGAAACAAATTTTCCGTGGGTGGCGATATGCGCGATCGCATAGCTACCGAGATTATCCAATAAAGAGTCCTTGGTAAATGTGCTGTCTAGAAGCTTAATCCCGTCATAAATACCTTTGGTGGGATTATCAGCAGTACGCACGATCGCATTGATTTCGGTGAGGACATTAGGGAGGGATGAATATCCAGAGACAGGTTGAGATAGTCCTGCGGCGAGGACGGATGTGTTTTTGGCTGGGTTGGGTAAGCGGGAGGTGGTGTCGGTCAGTCCTGCGGAAATAATTGTGGCGATCGTGTAGTTCTCAACGAGGTACTTTTTGCCATCATAGAGAACGCCCATAGGGATGTATCGGGTAACGGAGTCAGGCGCGAAGACAAGATGTTTGATGTCATTAGCGCTGAGTTCGGCTTGCAGTTGTGGTGGAATTAACCATTCCCGCAATTGCTGACTAGTCTTTTGAAGTTCTTCTAGGTTTTCAGGCGATTGCAGGAGATTGCGAAGTTTAAGAACGTTGCTGCTGACTTTTTCTAAGCCGATATTAGGAACTTCAATACTTTTGGTAATGCCACCTTTAGAAGCCCATAGCACCCAGATTTTATCTTTGAGAATGAGGTGATAAATGAGAATGGTTTTGGGTTGGGCGGTAACAATCTCTTCCATTTTGCCAGTTAGGTTTGGGTCGAAGAATGCTTTGTCATTGGTCGTGCGATCGCGTATTTCTTTGACTAAGGTTTCGACTGTTTTGTCATATTCAGTAGCAACGACTTGGCGTTGTTTGATCAGTTGACTGATTTCTGGACATTTTTTCTGCTCACATTCATCTACACGCAATCCGAGGGCGATCAGGCTGCTATGTTTGTCGAGGGTTTTGGTTTCAGTTTTATTAGTAGCAATGCCGTTGGTGTCGTCTACGGCGCGTGTGTTGCGGGTATAGGCACGAATTTCTTCGACTTTGAGGAGTTCTAATACTTGCTGGGCTTCGAGAATGCGTCCTTGTTTGAGGAGTAAATCGGCGAGGTTGCGATAGGTTTGGGCGATCGTGCTTAAGTAAGATTCCTTTTCGTCTTTGCTTAGTCCTTTGATATCTTTGCGAATGGATTCGTAGACATTGACAGATTCTTTATAGAACACTATAGCTAGTTCGTGTTGGTTCTGCTTGACGAATAATTCGCCAAAGTTATTGAGTGAGCTTCCTTCACCAGCACGATCGCCTATTTGCTTTGTGATAGCTAAAGATTGCTGGAATAAATCAATCGCTTTCTGATACTCTCCTAGCTTTCCGTATGCAATACCAAGATTACTAAGTGAAGACGCTTCACCATCTCGACTACCGATTTTCTTTGCGATTGCTAAGGATTGCTGAAAAAATTTAATTGCTTTCTGATACTCTCCTAGGCTTCCGTATGATCTACCGAGACCGCTGAGCGAAGATGCTTCCCCTTCGCGACTACCGATTTGCTTACTAATGGCTAAAGATTGCTGAAAAAGATCAATTGCTTTCTGATACTTTCCTAGTCTTCCGTATGCAATACCAGTGTTATGAAGTACTGTCGCTCTGCCGTAAGGACTAGTAGAATGCAAAGCTGACTGATATAATTCAATTGCCTTCTGATATCTTCCTAGTGAGTGGTAAACACCACCTAGGTTAATGATTTCACCAATCGGATCATTACCAATTTTTTTTGCGATGTCGATGGCTTCCTGAAATGATTCGATCGCTTTTTGGTATTGTGCCAACTTATCATAAGCAAGTCCAAGATCATTTAATGCTGCTCCTGCACTTTGTTGATCGCCAATTTGTTTTGAAATTACTGAAAGTTGCTGATAAAAATAGACTGCGTTCTGATACTGCCATGTCTTCTCATATATGTTGCCAATAGTGTAGAGTATACTTGCCTCGCCATTATGATCTCTGACTTTTCTTGCTATGGCTAATGCTTGCCGATAATACTCAATAGATTTTTGGTAATTTCCTAGAGAATAGTAAGCATAGCCAATATACTTAAGGGAATCTGCTTGATCTTTGAGATTACCAACTTGTTTATATCTATCAACAGCCTGCTGGTAATATTCGATCTCTTTTTGGGTCTGGTTGATCGAAGAGTATGCATTGCCAAGATTAAAGAACAAATGTCCCTCTATATTGGGATCTCCAATTTTTTTTGCGATTTCTAAAGCTTGCTGATAAAGGGAGATTGCTTTTGGATACTCCTCAAGATCCATATAGGCATTTCCCAATTTTTGGATAGCATTGCTTGTTCCTGTAGGGTCTTTATTCTGACGATAGAGTTCTAAAGCTTTCTCTAATGTCTTGACTGCCTCTCGAAGTTGATTCTTTTTGATTTGTTGATCACTTAGTTCTATCAAGCTTTCAGCTTCTGCTTTACGATCTGATGTAGTTTGGGCAGAGACAGACTCACACACCATCACCTGTACAGGCAAACAACCCAACACCAAAGCAATTAACACAGATCCCAACTGATTACGCATAGCTTTAAACATCCATTTACTTACAAAATTTCGCGATCAAAAATATAGTTTTTGTAGGGGCAACGCATTCCCACAGATATTTATCCATTTAGCCAAAATTATTAAATGGAAATGCTTTGCCCAAACCTCTCAGTATAGCGATCGCCTGTTAATTGCGAAGAGGGTTTTGCATTTGCAGATCGATATAGTCAGGTAAAAGCAAAGAACGCCCAGATCCCCGACTTTTTTGTAAATTTACAAATCCCTTGTGATGAATTTGAAAAAGTCGGAGATCTCAACTTCTGCTTATTCTCCCACCTTAATCGTCACCAACAGAGCTGCCAACGTATTCATATCCATCGTGCTAGAGGTGTTTCTTTTTGCAGCAAGATTTGCACGAGTTGAACTTGTGAGATCGCCAAGCAATCCAATAATTGTCTCCTCTGGATCTCCTATTTCTCTCAGTTCGCCACTTCTGCCTTGGAGTTTGTTCAAACCCTTAAGCGCATTTCGCAACGGTTGCACACTTGCCAATACCAACACATCAAATGTACCTGCTGGTCCTTGCACCTCAAAATCAAATTTATCGCGACCTGCTCTAGGAACTTGCAAAGTATCGCCTGACTTTAGCAAAGAAGCATCTTCCGCCGCACTATATTCTAATGGATATAACAGCGTCATATCACCACTAGAACCGATCGCTAAAACACCCACATAGAGATCCTGTTTTTCGCTGTTCTTGATACTGACTTGCAGATTCGTACCAGGTTTGACCTTTTGCGAAAAATCGATCGCTTTCGTAGCAACTGTATTGCTGCTGCGACTCGTACCCGCTCTGCCAAAGGTTTGACCAGCCCGCCCGACGGGATGAATGTTCACTTGGACATTTAACTTTGACGATCGCGGATTGAGTAGAGACTGCAACACCTTACTGGCTAGCAAAAGTTTAAACTTCGATTTTAAACGCCTGATCGCCACTTCAGGAGATTCACCCGCAATACCAAAGGAGTCATCGATCGCTCGTTCTTTGGATGTCGAGAATAAACCGATGCTAGCTAATGCGGGGACATTGGTGAGCGATCGCTGCAATTTCGGGCGATCGCTTTCTTCCACTTTACCGAGAATGAAGTCAACCTCACCAGTTCCCAATTCCACAGCTTTAAGGCGATTAATTCCTTGCAATGCTTTCTGAATACTTGCCACATTACCCAACGAAGGATCGATACCAATATTCAAGCTCAAATCATTAGGAATACCACGCACTTCTTCTCGTAAAAGCGCTCCCTCTTTGATCGCGCTAGGATCTCCATCATTAAAAGTTCCTTTAGCCGTTAATCCATTCCGCTCATCTAGGCGTAAGGTTGCCAAGGTTTTTCCATCCTTCTTATCGACGATCGCGAAGATACTATCTTTACCAAGAGCGTTTCCTGCATCGATGCCGCCCATCCAGAACGTAGCTTGTTTACCTTCCACCTTGATGATCGCAGCTTCGGCAGATGTTACTGTTGATGTTAGATCATAGAACAGCGCTTTGTTGTTAGTATCTCCTGCTTTACAGGTAGCTTTGCACTCCACTTCAGGATCTTGGTCATGGTCGCGAGTAGTCCGCAGGGAAATATCAGCGATAGCACTGGTGAGATAGGTGTCACCTGTCTGCTGCCAGAGATATTTGGTCATGTAGTAGGTAAATACACCTGCTTTAAAGCCCGTAAACTCAGCGTCAATGGCGAATTGGCTACGATTGGCGGAAGCGATCACTGTACCTTTAGCGATCGCAAGACGACGGCGTTTAAATTCTTCGGGAGACAAGTTCAATTTGCCTAGCCATTGCTTTTGATATTCCAGTTCCATTTGACTAGGAATATCATTGGAACCAGTAATACTATTAGCCCGAGTGATTGCTCTAATCCGCGAGTTGCCACGCTTGCCGCCGCCTGAGTGACAGCTATCGAGTACGGCGGTGAAATTATCAGTCTTGATCGCTGACATCAACAGAAATAGGGTGCGTCCCATGATGTCCGATACTTCAAAATTGTCGCCAACCTGCTTGACGGTGCGATCGATGGGTACAAAGGTGCTATTTAATCCATCGGCGGTATCGAGGTCTTTTACCCGTGAGCCATGTCCTGAATAATGGAAAACGACGACATCGCCTGGTTTGGCTTGTTTGATTAAATGTTCTTCAAAGGATTGCAATATGCCTTCGCGAGTGGGTTTGATCGCAGTATTGTCATTGACGATGAGGATGTCTTTGGGATTGAAGCCGAAGCGATGGACGAGGAGTTGATATTGTAGTTCGGTGTCGGTGACACAGCCATAGAGAGGTGCGGTGGGATAGGCATTAGCGCCAATCAGGAGGGCAAGTTTGCGAGGTGTGTTTTGGGCAAGGACTTTGCCATAGCGATCGCCCATGTTCAGTAGGTCAAATTGGCTCATGCCCATTGCGGCGATCGCTGATCCACCAAATTGCAAAAACTGACGACGTTTGATCTGTGTCATGACTGATGCTCCTTAACTGTTTTGATGTTGCTCTACCGATCTATAGCTTTTAGCTTATCCGAGGATATGCAGTTTTTAAGTAAAAGGTAAAAAGGAAAAAGTTCGAGAATCAAATTTTTTCGAGATTGTCACAGCAAAAGTTATCGTAGGGGCGAAGCATTACCGCAACCATCCATGCATTGCACCCTAATCATCAAACGGTAATGCTTCGCCCAACACCTCACAACGTAGCTAAAATCCATTTCCAATCAAGATAAATGCTGACCAGTAGTAGGGATGTGATAATTGACCAACTTGCGGACTTGGTACTGTTTCCACAATTCTGATGCCAGTGCGATCTCTACTTGTCGCTTTTTTATTGCTGCGAATCATCGCAATTTGAGCTTGTCGCAGGGCTTCAGAAGATGAAATATTCTTTTGACTTAGGTTCTTGTAGAGCTTTTGCATCAGTTCACTGGTTCCGTCATCGCTGACTTTCCAGAGTGAAGCGATCGCAGCACCAGCACCTGCATCCTGTATCCGATAACCCAATCCCAAAATCTCTACACCACTGCCTAACTTTCCGCCGATCGCAGTTTCACAGGCACTCAGAACTACCAAGCTAACGTTAGTTAATGACCAATTCGCAATGTCCGTAAGCGTGGCTTTGTCACCATCACCAAAGATGATAAAGGAGTCTTCAGCGCGACCAACAGCAAAGTAACCATGAGTAGCAAGATGGATGATTGTATTCCTTTTCATCTCTTGTAAAGTCACATTTTTACTGAATTGCTGGTCAATCAGAGTGGTGGTTTTGGGGAGCAGGGTGGCGATCGCTTCAACTTCGGTTTTGGTGGCGGGTAATGCGCCAAAGGGAATGGAGCGATCGCCGAGTTTGATATTGTGGCTATTGGTGGCGGCGGCGGCAAGCACCGATGGAAGCTCGCTGTAGTCTCTAGGAGTAAAGTCGGTTAAGGAACTGGCGGTGATATTGTTGATGCGATATTTTTCGACTAGCCATTGTTTGCCGTCATGGAGGGCTGCGAGAGGAATGTAGCGCAACTGTCCATCGGGGGCATAGATGATCGTTTGAATATTTGCCTGTTGTAGTTCGGTCTCAAAAGGTTTGATGATCCATTCATAGAGTTGTTGTGCATCTTTCTCAACGTTAGGGGAGGAGGGATCGCGTAGGTTAGACAAAAATCCTGCGATCGCGGTGTTAAGTTGTTCGCGTTTGATCTTAGTAGTTTTGCGGATTGGTGGGGTGTTGGCGGTGATGATGATCAGTTCGAGGCGGTCTTCGAGGATCAGGGGATAGAGAATGACAGCGTTTTTGACTTTGCGAAGGTTGGAGCGGAGTCGATTAAATTTCTCAATATCCACGTTTTCCGCTTTCTCAATGCGCCGCAGTTCTTCAAGTTGTTTTTGAATGAGAGGAGTATTTAAGAAAGCATTAAATTGTTCGTTGCGGTTAATTTCTTGGTTGGTAAGTTCAGAGAGTCTTTGCTTTTGGGCTGGGGTGAGTTCAGCGAGTTGTTGCAGTGCTGTGAGTTCGTTACCGAGAGCGATAATGTTTTGTTCTGGGCTTTGCAAGTCAACGCCTTGAGCGGTTTGCTCGTTGCCGCGCACGTTTTTTAGATATTCGTTGAGTTCTTCGACTTTGAGTAGGTCGAGGACTTGTTGGGCTTCAAGGATGCGGTCTTGTTTGAGAAGGAGATCGGCGAGATTGCGATAGGTATTTTCGACTGTGGCTAAATAGGATTTTTGGATATCTTTATCGAGTTTGCTGATGTCTTTGCGGATCGCTTCGCGGACGTTGATTGATTGTTTGTAAAAGAGAATCGCTAGTTCGGGGCGTTTTGCTCTGGATAATACATCTCCTAGATTGGCAAGAGCTAAACCTTCGAGCCTTCTATCGCTAATTTCCCTAGCAATGGTCAAGGCTTGCTGATAAGAAATCATTGCTTCTCGATTTCGATTCAGTTTTTCATAAGCAGAGGCTAAATTATTCAACCCATACATTTCACCGCTACGGTCTTTGATTTCCCGCGCGATCACTAAGCTTTGCAGTTGGAACTCGATCGCTTTGTCATATTTGCCGAGGGCGCTGTAAGCGATTCCCAGACTTCCTAGCGACTGTCCCTCACCACGACGGTCTTTGATTTCCCGCGTAATCGCTAAGCTTTGCAGATGGAACTCAATCGCTTTGTCATATTTGCCAAGGTAATAGTAAGCGTTTCCCAGACTTCCCAGCGACTGTCCCTCACCGTGACGGCTTTTGATTTCCCGCGCGATTTCTAAGCTTTGCAGATAGAACTCAATCGCTTTGTCATATTTGCCGAGGGCGCTGTAAGCGATTCCCAGATTTCCTAGCGCTCCTTCTTCACCGAGACGATATTTGATTTCCCTTGCAATCGCTAGGAGTTGCAGATGGTAATTGATCGCTTCGTCATATTTGCCAAGGTAATAGTAAGCGTTTCCCAGATTTCCCAGTGCTGCTCCTTCACCAAGACGGTCTTTAATTTCCCGCGAGATTACTAATCTTTGCAGTTGGTAATTGATCGCTTTATCATATTTGCCGAGGTTTTTATAAGCGATTCCCAGATTTCCAAGTGCTGCTCCCTCACCGATACGGTCTTTGATTTCCCGCGCAATTTCTAATCTTTGCAGTTGGGACTTGATCGCTTTGTCATATTTGCCGAGGGAAATGTAAACGATTCCCAGATTTCCTAACGACTGTACCTCATCAAAACGGTCTTTGATTTCCCGCGCGATTTCTAAGCTTTGCAGATGTAACTCGATCGCTTTGTCATATTTGCCGAGTACTCTATAAGCTTCCCCCAAAGTTCCCAGTGCTGCTCCCTCACCACGACGGTCTTTAATTTCGCGATAAATATTCAGCGCTTGTTGATATGATTGTAATGCGGCTTCAAATTGGCTAATTTGATATTGCTGATTCCCTTGCTTAAACAGTCGATCTGCCTCTTCTTTTCGATCGCCTGTTGCCTGTGCCACCAACCCAAAATCTGATCGCAACTCCTGTACTTCCGCACCAAAAACAACCTCTGGAAAAGTCACAACAGACATCCACAAAGGACAAACAACCAGAGAAATAGCTGACAACGACAGTCCGTAGCGAGAGCGTAGATTCATAGCCATATCACCGATTTGCGTGCTTACGATTCTACATACATATCAAGCGATCCGACCATATGCAGTTTTATAGTTGATTCAATTAAAACTTAGAGGATTGTAATCCGCAGATCGCTTGAATACAAAGCTTTTCTGGTCTCTAGAAGTTATTTGAAATTACTATATCAAGGAAAAAGGAAATCTCGTAGGGGCGAAGCATTACCGCAACCATCCATGCATATCACCCCAATCATCAAACGGTAATGCTTCGCCCAAACCTCCCGCAGTCACAGATAATCTACAAACCGCCAAGAGGGTCAAGCATTTGCGTACAGAGATTTCTGTGAAGAGTTTAGATATTGTGGCGCAAATGCTTGACCCCTACAGGTTATTGTTGCTGTTGGTGCGATCGCAATCAAATCACCCCTAACGCGCCTTCAACCAAACATCCAAATCCGCAACCTTCTCAAAATCCAACACCGCCTCCGCTAACTCCTCCAACTGCTCAGCCGACAATTTTTCAAGCCGCTTAACCGTCCTCAGCGACACCTTACCAAACTTTCGCGTCAACAACTTTACAGCAAACTGCTTCAGCCCCTGCTGCCTACCCAAAATCTGTCCGCGTTGTGCGCCAATCTTTTCACCCTCAAGTTTGCCCTGCAACTTGCCACGCTGCTCACCCTCTTGCACCGCCTCTTGATAAATTCGTGTTTGTTTTAGATCGCCTAATGTAAACATAGCCTCAACCTCCTCTCGACTCATTCTGGGAAACTTGTACATCAAAACCGTCTCGATAAATTCTATCACCCTTTCCCGATCGCCTTGCCCCACACGATCCGCTAAACGTTGTGCCAAAGCGATCGCCTCACGCTCAGGCGCAACAATCAACCGCACAATTCCGAGATTTAGCGACTCATCCTGTGGCAACTCATCCAGATACACCCGCACAATGCGATCGCTAGCAAACAATTCTCGAAATTGTTTCGGCGGTTCGGTTTCAATGCTGCGTTTTGCAAAAATGGCTACCGCTTGCCAATCATGTTCAGGCTTGTACTGGCTCAAATACAAGAAAATTTCACCGATAAATTCCCAATAGAACTCGGCACGTTTTTGAAACTGGACTTCCACGAACCATAAATTTTTATCCAAGGAGTCAGGGACAAAAATACCATCAAATCGAAAGGCTTTTTCCTTGATTTCAACAGAAGTAAAATGATAACCCTCTGCGGCTTCAGGCGGTAACCCCACCAATTCAAACAGCAAATTATTAAAGGTTTGGAACAGTTGAAAGAAAATCGTATCAGTACGCATAGAGGATAGATTATCAGAAAATTGCTTGCAGCACTTTACCTTTTACACAAATCAACAGGAATCTGCTGCCAAATAGTTCTCAACTCCTGAGATGGACGCAGCACTGATAGAATCTCCCGCATTGCATCCACAAATAACCCCTGCGAAATAAAATATTGCGATCGCTTTCTTGACCACTCTTCCGCACTCACCCATTTCTTTGTATCTCTAATTTGAGAATTTAATTCCGTAAGCTCTAGAGTCACGCGATCGCGTTCCGATGACTCGATAACTTGAAAAGGAACCCGAAATGTTGGCTCAGTTTCATTCACTGCAAAGCGATTAAAAATCCACCATTCATAATGCGCTCCCGCTAGCAAAGGAGTCCCAGTATAAAGCCATTGACGCGCCTCGCTGTTTACCAATTGACTCCATAGCGGCGCAGCAACACCTTTAGCATGGACTTCAATCTTACTGATTGATCCCTTCCAGACAAACAATAAGCGATCGCCCGAAGTACGCTCAATCCCATCAGGAAGGCGGCGCGGAGAAATCGCACAAAACTCATCACCACGACCACCCAGAGGAGGCTTCGGGCGGCGTGAAAAACTTTCTAAAATATTGTCCCAAGGAGAAGCTTGTATGGTTTCAATAGGAAACACACCTTGCCCGATCGCGATCGCCACCAATATTCCACAACACCAATTAACGCGCACCATGAGACTTTCTCCTTAAAACAGGTAAAACACAGATCCAAAATGTCAATGAAGGCAGCAACCAAGGCAACAAAACTAAGCCTGAAATATACCATTGCCAACTTGCCACAGCATAGATTGAATTAGTGATGACTAAACCGATCGCCCAATAAGTTCCACGCCGATCGCGCTGTAAATAGATCAGAGCCGTAGCTCGACCTAAAATCAATGCGATCGCGATCATCCACAGATCGGGAATGGGAACAACCAGATGTCGCGATCGGAAATGATGCACCGTGTAAGCATGGGCTTCCGCACCCACAAACGCATGGGGAACCGTAGCGATCGCAGGATATTTATTGCGCCAATAAGCGATCGCCATCGGTACTGAGAAATTATCCTGTCCTTCGCGATCAACTCCTGCCTGTCGATAACCACCTGGAGCAATGATCACAATCGGATGAGTTGATAGAGAATTAACATCAAAGTTATCGCTCAATACCTCTTTTGCCGTAATTGCCTGAAATGCGCGATCGGGAGGAATCGAAAAATCGAGAATCGGTTGTAACCAAAGCTGGTCAAATTTTTGAGAAAAATTATAAATTGCTGGCAATCGTAAACGATGTAAATAATTGGTTAAATCTGAGCGCTGAGGATTTGCTTTAAGAGATTCTATTAGTTGACTACGCAAATCACTGCGACTGTCTAGACTGGGTTTTGGTAGGCTCGGATCGTTCCTCAGGGATACCGCCGAGGCAAGAGCCAATAGATAAGCAAAAGGACAGCGATCGCTACAACTTACTTGATTAGGGAGAACTTCCATATACCAAGGCGGCACATTTACATAACCGCGCAGAGTTGCATTCGGATTTACTACCGATGGAGAGAGAGCCATTTCATCGGTGACTACCCAAGCATTCGGACCCTGTACCGTCGCAAAAACGATCCAAATCTGCTTACGGACAGCATTCTCCACTGTTTCTCGCAATTGGCGATCTTCATCAGGATACTCTTGCATAGAGCTATCTAACAGATAATCGATACCAATTACCTTGGGTTGCAACTGCTGTACTTTATCGAGAACTTTGGCAAGATAACGGCGATCGAGAATATTCTTTTTGCGTCCATCCAAATGCTGAATCGAAGCTTCATCAATTTGCACCAGCAGCACGGGAGGTTTGGCAATCGGCACTTGCTGCGTGACATCACGATAGATGGCTTGCGTCCAGACACGGGTTTCGCGTAACCAGTCTTGGGCAGGATACCAAAGACTGAGAGCCGCTAGAGTGCTAACAGCGATCGCTTGTTTGGGAGAGGGGAGTAATTTCCCAATCCTTCTCCGCCAATTTGGCGGTGGTAAACAAAAGGGAACTGCCTCAGGATGACAAAATAGTGACGGAATTAAATAAGCGGATGGATAAGTGAGATTCTTTTCTAATTTCAAATGTTGACAAGCGACCAAGAGTGCAGCGCGGACATCTTTACCCTCGGCTAAACTGGGTAGGAATCTTGCCAAAAATTCTTGGGCAACTTGATTCTGAATCGGTTCGCGCATCACCGCGACTTGACTTAACCCCAAATCAATGAGCGCTTCGGCAATGCTTAAACCATTGCAAGAATTGAACAGCGCAAACTGTAGCCCTCTAGTTTTTGCGAATAATAATTGCGGCGCAATTTCACTCAGGAAAATCGATTGATTCGGCGCGATGCCTAGCTCTCCACCAGAAATTGCACTTTCATTACTATGTCCCGCAAAAAAGAGAATATCCCAACCCCGTTCGTCAGCGATCGCAAGGCGAATTTGTTCCTTCAGATCGTTATTGTCTTTGCCCGCTTGCCAACCGATAAAAGTGACTTCCGCAACTTTTGATAGCGATCGCAAAGCAAAGCGATCGGCTTGAAAGTCTAACCCCGTATCATCCCCCAAAACCGCAAGTACCCGTAATTTCCCCTGTCGCTTTCTCTGTGAAACTTCCGCCCGAATATTTGCAGGCGATCTCGAAATGCGAATTGGTTTAGTGATCGCTAAAGTCGTGGCAATTTCCCATGTCTCCCAAGGAAATCGCGCGAGTTCTAGCGCCTCGCAGGTGAGAAAAACATCAATTACATTGGCATTATTCGGCTGCGCGGATGCTCTAGCAATTTCAGCGCGAATTGGTACGAGTTCCGCACTATTGAGCCAATAATGGAACTCCGCTAAAAATTGAGCTTCTGCTTGCACGAGATTAGCCCGCCAATCAATTGTCGGAGCAGGAATACTGCCGCTACCCTTAACTTTGGCTCTTAAGGCGGATTTGTAAAAATTCAAATAGGCAAGTTGCCAAGTTTGATAAAGAGTCGTGAGCGTCTCTGGAAATGTTAAACGCGCTGACAATTGCTGTCCTTTTCCCCATGTCAAATCAAATAAGCATTGGCGCTCAATATGCCAGACCTTAAGTTTATATAGCATCGATTTACTCAGCTTGAAATGCAAAAGGTGGTAGCGATCGCGTTGTGCCATCAGCGAGAGCCGCAGTTACTAAAAAGCGTTCCTCTGGAGTGCCTTCCACTTCTGCAAATAGATAGGCTCCTCGTGCTTCTAATTGTCGTTCCACCAGTACGCCCGTAATATCAGAAATCTGCAAAATCAAATCTACTGGTAAATCTCGATCCGTAGCCTTGCCAAGAATGGCAAGCAATGACCATGCGATCGCGCCATCGGTTGCGACCTCAGAACCAATCACGGCATAGAGTCGCAACGGATATTCACCAAGCTCGAAATCTTGATAGGCGGCGCGAGCATTACTGGGCAATCGCATTCCTGTACGCTCGATCGCAGTCAGGATTGTCTCTAATTCCGAAAGTGGGGAACGGTTTAAAGTCGCTCCCGATGAGCGTAAACCTGATGCACTGGCGACGGGGGGTAATAGTACCCAAGTTAGATCGTTTACGAGAGCCTGCCATTCTTCCTGTAACCATTGGGCGGTATCGATCGCAGGTTGAGTCAAAAGCTGTAACCATGAGTAGCGATCACTAGCGATCGTAGGCGCGAGACTCGGTAAATCAATCATGGCTGGAGATGCACAGCGCCAATATAGCAGCAGGTTGTCACAATCAGGCTCAAACCATGCTTGCGGTATTTCGTACTTCCAATCTGTACTTAGACTAAGTTCAGACTGTCTAGCGATCAGGTTGTCAGCGCGCAACCACCCTTTAATAATGGCTTGTTCTTGTTCTTCATAAAGTTCCACTAGCACATAGAAATGCGGTCTAAATTCTGCTGATTCTATGAGAATCCGACTTAGAGAAATAACAGTATCTGGTTCGCTATCAATGGGAATTAGACAAACTCGAAACTGATTGACGGTAAGTCCATAGGTAGCCGCGATCGCTCCCGCTTGGGTTGGCTCAAATACTGAAGCATTGTCTCGTTCTAGTCGCACATCAGGAGCGCGTTCTTGTAACCATGCTTCAAACCCAAATAGGGCAAGGGCATTGAAATAGGCTTGCCATTGTTGCGATCTCATGGTCACAAGTTCGCTCAGGTTTGCCGCCGTTTGCAAGCTGTCAGATGATAGGGCGATCGCGTCATTATCCAAAGTTTCAAACTCGTTTATCAAAGCGTTCATTTTTTCTATTGTACAGATCATGATGGATAACTCCGATTATCTAAATGTAAACAAAGGCGGCGGGAAAATATGGTTCCTGTGGTGTGGCTTTTGGTGGTTTTAGCATCGGTTTCGGCATCTCTGAGTAAGAGGTCAACTTGCTCGGCAAGAGCATTGCTGATTTCACGATCTAGGGCAATTAAGCGATCTAGACTAATATGCTCAGCCGCCAGCTCCGTTACTTTTGCTTGCAGGGATTGCAATAAATAATGGCGGACATCAGCGCGAAATTCCTTGAGCTTTAGTAAACGGGTCACTTCAAACTGCGCCTTTAATCCCACTTGAGCCGCAATCTCGCCCATCGTCATCCCCTGACAATGAAATAGCTGCAATGCGATCGCAAAGATTTTGGCTTTCTGTTGTGCTTTTGTACTCTTGCCTTGCAGACGGACAGTGATCGCTTTTTCAAAAGCACCATCGAGGGAGAGCAACATCAGTTGGCGATAGTTTTGTAAAAACTGAGTCTGTCCTTCTATTTCCTGACCATGATCGGTGATCGCAATCGTTTCGATTACAGGTTTAGTGCTAGGAGCATCAATGGAGGTAGTAGGCAGATTTCCGCGCACATGGATGCGATGTTGGCGTAGAAGTTGGGCAAGGGCTTGGAGACGCTTGAGGATCGCATCAGGGGCGATCGCTGTTTTTAAAAGTTGAGCGATTTGCTGTAGTTGGGTGGTGGTGGGTGGTTGACATTGCCCTAAGGCTTGACCCTGTTGACGTAGACGTAGACGCTCTTGGCGGTAGATGGCATGGTAACTCTCTAGAAGAGCGATCGCCGATGCAATTTCTGGCTTGGTCAGTTGATGAAAGTCAGAGAGAACTCGTTGCAGTTTTTTGGGGTTAGTGTCATTGAGAATCGCCCAATCACTGAGGAGGTAAACGCCATGCTGGAGCAAAAAAGCATTTAGTTCGCGATGTTGTTTAACTAGCCTTGTCGTCCAAGTGGATAGGTTGCTGCGCTCTGGGTCAAATTTTTGTAAAATCTGATAGCTCACTGGTTGATAGGCACTGTGGTCAGACTTGCCATCATCATCAAGGACATAGGGCAAAATCTCCTCAAGACTGAATCCGTAGTGATTGCCAAATTGGCTATTTAGTTGAATGCAAACTTGCAAAATCTGATGGGAAATATAGCAACGCAAGCAGAGAAAAGCATTGATTTCTTGAGCCATGACTTGCCATAGAGCCTTAGCGATCGCGCGATCGTCGAGATCATCTATGTCGCTCTCATCAACTAATGGATATCTTTGCTCAAAATAATTTTTTGCCCTAGAGATCACATCAGTCCGAGTCTTGCCGCTACTGTCCAAGCGCACTAGTTGCCAATACCGCCAAAGAATCGCCATTTGTTCAACCTATGCTAATTGCATCACTTTGACAAGCGAAAGGATGCTGCCAATTTTGTAAGCTTTGTGCCACGATCTCTTCAGATATATTGAGAGTATATTCCATGTCATACATGGCTCTATTGCTCATATTTGTATGCATCATCGACTCTACAATACTTGAGCGATCGCCGAAATGATCTTCTATTTCCTTAAAGGTCATAAACTCGGCGATCAATTCTGGCTGATAGTAGCCTTTGGTGGTTTCGATCAGTAAAATCCCGATCGCTTCCATTGATGAGTAGGCGCGTTTGTAGCAACGTTTATGGGTTAATGCGTCATAAACATCAAGAATCTGCACGATCCTCACTAAATAAGGAATCTCTTCACCAATTAGGCGATCGGGGTAGCCACAGCCATTCCATAGCTCATGGTGATGACGAATGATCTGGGCAACTTCACGCATTGAGTCTGGCAATGGACAGAGGCTTTCACCAATCTCTGTATGTTCTTTAATGACTTGATGTTCAGAGACGGTCAATTTCGCAGGTTTAAGGAGAATCTCCAAAGGAATGGCACTTTTGCCGATGTCATGGATATATGCGCCCCATACAAGTAGTTGGCGATCGCGTTTTGGGAGTGCAAGGTATTCGCCAAATTGTTGAGCGGCGAGTGCGAGGCGTTCACTATGTTGTCTTGTCTCTGGATCAAGGCGGTTGATGATATCTGCGATCGGGGGTAATGTTTGTTGAAGTTCTTGTAATTGTTCGTAGAGGGCGTAGTAGCTCATGAAGGTATGTCCTGTCTGGTTTTTTATTTTGGTCTTGCCTATACATACCTATTACGTCTTTAGAGCATATGCAGTTTTATGTAAGTTGTCAGTAAATTTTGCTTACAATCCATTACCGATTGCAAAAAATGCTGACCAATAATAAGGATGGGATAATGTCGAGGAAGTTGGCACTGTTCCCACGATTCTAATTCCAGCGCGATCGCTACCTGTCCCCTTCTTGTCGCTATTAATCATCGCAATCTGTGCTCTGCGTAATGCTTCCACAATCGAGACATCGCCTTTTTTTAGTTCTGCATAAAAAGCATCCATGAGGGCTTGTGTACCAGCATCATCAACTTTCCAGAGAGAGGCGATCGCATTTTTGGCTCCTGCTTTTTGGACTTGATAGCCAAAGCCTAAGATTTCTACCCCTTCACCGAGTTTGCCGAGTCCAGTCTGACAGGCACTCAAGATGATCAAATTGATATTGGGGATTTGCCAATCGGTGATTTCGTTGAGGCGGATTTTGTCGCCATTGCCGAAGATGATAAAGGAGTTGTCTGGTACACCTGTGTTAAATTCGGCATGGGTGGCGAGGTGCAAAATATTATAATTTTTGAGTTGAGATTCGATCGCTTGACGACTAAATTTGTCTTCGATAAAGGTAACTGAGTTGGTGAATGAGTTGGCGATCGCTTGGACTTCTGTGATGGTGGCTGGTAAGGGTGATAATGTTGCTTCGCCAGTTTTGTGATTGACGTTGCCATAGGCTCCTGCGAGGATGCTGGGTTGTTTCTTGGGGTTGGCGGTGAAGTCGGTGAGGGTATAGGCGATGAGGTTACTAATGCGATATTTCTCGATGAGCCATTGTTTGCCGTCATAGAGGGCTGCGAGAGGAACATAGCGTAGTTGTCCATCGGGTGCATAAAGGATAGTGTCGGCTTTGAATTGGAGCAGTTCGGCTTCGATGGGTTTTATCAGCAGATCGTAGAGTTTGGCGGCGGGTATTTTGACATCTGCGTAGCCGTTATTTTGCAGTCCTGCTCTAAAGTCTGTGACTAATTCTTGGAGTTGATCTTTGGAGATTTTGACGGTGCGGCGGATGGGGAGGTTGTTGGGTGAGAAGAGGATGATTTCGAGGCGATCGCCTAGGATGAATGGATAGAGTAATACGGTTCCCTGCGGGATCTGGTTGAGATAGTCGGGAACTTTGTTGATTTCGGTTTTGGGAAGTTGTTGGATTTGATTGGCAAGTTGATTGTTGATGTCTTTGCTGTTGTCAGGGCTAACCGCTAACAGCTTATCGCTAAGGGCTTTCTCTGGTGCTAAAAGTCTGACACCTTGCGCCGATCTGTCGCTGCCTTTGATGTTTTTGAGGTAGTCTTCGAGTTCTTGGACTTTGAGAAGATCGAGAACTTGTAGGGCTTCGATGATGCGGTCTTGTAGGAGGAGGGTATCGGCGAGGTCGCGATAGGTATATTCGACTGTGGATAGATAGGATTTTTGCAGGTTTTTATCGAGTTTGCTGATGTCTTTGCGGATTGCTTCGCGGACGTTGATTGTTTGTTTGTAAAAGAGGATTGCGAGTTCGGTTTGTTTTTGTTGAGCAAATAGCGATCCCAGATTATTGAGAGACGTTGCTTCACTATTGCGATCACCAATTTGCTTCAAGATAGGTAAGGACTGCTGATAAAAATTTATGCTTTTCTGGTACTGTCCGAGACTGTTATACGCAATTCCCAAATTATTGAGAGACGTTGCTTCACCATTGCGATCGCCGATTTGCTTTTGGATCGCTAAGGATTGCTGATAGAAATCAATCGCTTTCTGGTACTGTCCGAGACTATGGTATGTACTGCCAAGATTATTGAGAGACTTTGCTTCACCATTGCGATCACCGATTTGCTTTTGGATCGCTAAGGATTGCTGATGGAAATCAATTGCTTTTTGATACTGTCCGAGACTACCGTATGCACTGCCCAGATTATTGAGAGACCTTGATTCACCATTGCGACCGCCGATTTGCTTAAAGATTGGTAAAGATTGCTGGTAGAAATCAATTGCTTTTTGATACTGTCCGAGATTGTCGTATGCAAGTCCCAAATTATTGAGAGACGCGGCTTCACCATTGCGATCACCGATTTGCTTTTGGATCGCTAAGGATTGCTGGTAGAAATCAATTGCTTTCTGGTACTGTCCGAGACTTCTGTATGCAAGTCCCAGATTATTGAGAGACGTTGCTTCACCATTGCGATCACCGATTTGCTTTTTGATCGATAAGGATTGCTGAAAGAAATCAATTGCTTTTTGATACTGTCCGAGATTGTCGTATGCACCACCTAGATTACTAAGTGACGTTGCTTCACCATTGCGATCGCCGATTCGCTTTTGGATCGATAAGGATTGCTGATAGAAATCAATCGCTTTCTGGTACTGTCCGAGACTTCCGTATGCACCACCCAGATTATTGAGTAACTTTGCTTCACCATAGCGATTGCCGATTTGCTTTACAATTGGTAAGGATTGTTGAAGGAAATCAATTGCCTTCTGGTACTGTCCGAGACTGTAGTATGCACCACCCAGATTATTGAGAGACGCTGCTTCACCATTGCGATCACCAATTTGCTTTCGGATCGATAAGGATTGCTGATAGAAATCAATCGCTTTCTGGTACTGTCCGAGACTGTAGTATGCACCACCCAGATTATTGAGAGACGCTGCTTCACCATTGCGATCACCAATTTGCTTTCGGATCGATAAGGATTGCTGATAGAAATCAATCGCTTTCTGGTACTGTCCGAGACTGTAGTATGCACCACCCAGATTATTGAGAGACGCTGCTTCACCATTGCGATCACCAATTTGCTTTCGGATCGATAAAGATTGCTGATAGAAATCAATCGCTTTCTGGTACTGTCCGAGACTGTAGTATGCACCACCCAGATTATTGAGAGACGCTGCTTCACCATTGCGATCACCAATTTGCTTTCGGATCGATAAGGATTGCTGATAGAAATCAATCGCTTTCTGGTACTGTCCGAGACTGTAGTATGCACCACCCAGATTATTGAGAGACGCTGCTTCACCATTGCGATCACCAATTTGCTTTCGGATCGATAAAGATTGCTGATAGAAATCAATCGCTTTCTGGTACTGTCCGAGATTATTGTATTGTAATCCTAAACCAAGAAGTGACGTTGCTTCACCATTGCGCTCCTTAATATCGCGATAGATCCCTAGAGCCGATTCAAGTACTTGAATAGCTTCTCGATAGCGACTGGTTCGGGATAACTGAAGCCCTTGCTGGATTAGGCGATCTGCCTCTGTTTTACGGTCTTGTGTTGTTTGAGCAGCAATAGGTTCTAGAAAATAGAGCGCAGAAAAAGAAATTGGGGCAATGGATAAAACCAACGTTGCAAGGACACCACCTGCCAGCGATCTAAAACTAAACGATTTCAGACTCATCTTCGCGCTCCTCCTTACAGGTTGCTGATTTTCAGACATATTACTAGAGATTGCCTTGCACATAATCACATCGCCTCGACTGAGTACTATCAAACTTACCAATATCTAGCTATTTCGTCACCCGACCATATGCAGTTTTCAAGGAAAAAGGAAAAATTAGCATAGGGGCGAAGCATTACCGCCACCATTCATGCATATCACTGCAATCTCCAAATGGTAATGCTTCGCCCAAACCCCACAACGCAGCCACAATTTATCGGTGAGAGCGAAGAGTGTAAAGCATTTGCGTACAGAGATTTTTTGTGAAGAGTTTAAAAATTGTGTCGCAAATGCTTTACCCCTACAGATTATTGGTGTTGATGGCAATAGAAATTTTGACCATCCCATCAAAAATCATCGCAAAGCATTACCACCACCATTTACGCATACCATCGCGATCGCCAAACGATAATGCTGCACCCAAAACTAAAATCCATTCCCAATCAGGATAAAAGGAGCCCAGTAATAGGGATGATTGAGTTGGCTTTCGATTTCTGGTTTGATGCCTTGCCAAGTAATTCGCACACCAGCGCGTTTTTCGTCAGTACTTTTGCCATTGCTGCGGATTAGGTCAATCTGAGCTTGCTGTAGCGCCTCCGCCGAAGAACTGGTGAGTTTCATCCTTTCATAAAACTTGCCCATCAAAGCTTGTGTACCACCATCGCTGATTTCCCAAAGGGTGGCAATTGAAGCTCTCGCTTGAGCCTGTTGTAACTGATAGCCAAAGCCGATGATTTCAATACCGCTACTTAATTTGCCGCCTAAAGCAGTCTGACAGGCGCTAAATACTGCTAGTCCGACGTTGGGTAATTTCCAATCCTTAACCTGTCGCAGAGTCACATATTCATTGTTATTCAGCAAGACAAAAGAGTCTTCGGGCGAACCTGCGACGAGGTGGGCATGGGTGGCAAAGTGGATGATGTTGTATTGGTTGAGATTGTCGGATGCGATCGCCTTTCGATTGAAATCTTTGTCAACTAGTTTGGTGGTATTAGGAAAGTTGGTAACCAGATTCTCGACTTCAGGTAGAGCGGCGGGAAGAGAACTAAAGGAAATATTTTTATCGCCAATTTTCACAATGCCACTGCGATCGGTGAAGGCTCCTGCGAGGATGCGCGGGGCTTGTTGGATTTGTGGGTCGATGTTGGTGAGGCTGAGGGCGGTGATGTAGTTGATGCGATATTTTTCCACCAGCCATTGTTTGCCATCGTAGAGGGCAGCAAGGGGAACATGACGCATTACGCCGTCTGGGGCATAGATGATCGTTTGGATGTTGGCTTGTTTGAGGTCATTAGCGATCGGTTCGATCATCCAGTTATAGAGTTTATTAGCTGGATCTAGGACTGCTAAGGAGTTTGGCTTTTGGATGTCTTCGCGAAATTGTTCGGCTACTTTGATTAGTTCTGCTTGGGTGACTTTGACAGTGCGGCTAATCGGTGGTGCGTTGGGGACAAAGAGAACGAGTTCGAGGCGGTCTTCGAGAATGAGGGGATAGAGGAGTGCGGAGTTGGAGCCTAGTTTTTGGAGTCTGGTTTGCAGGTCTTTGTAGGCGGCGAGTTTGATGTTTTGGGCTGGGGCGGTTTGGCGGAGTTGTTGCAAGATTTGCGGGGTGTTGGCTGTGGTCAAGTCAATGTTCTGTTTGCTATAGCTCTGCCAAAATTCTTTTTCTTCGTTGAGTAGTTCAATGCCTTGGGCAGTTTTTTCGTTGCCTTTGACATCTTTGAAAAAGTCTTGGAGTTCTTGGACTTTGAGGAGGTCAAGGACTTGTAATGCTTCCATGATTCGTCCTTGTTTGAGGAGGAGATCGGCAAGGCGGCGATAGGAACCTTCAACAGTGTTTAAATAGGATTTCTGGATATCTTGATCGAGTTTGCGAATATCTTTGCGGATTGCTTCGCGGACGTTGATCGATTGTTTGTAAAAGAGAATGGCAAGTTCAGGTTGTTTTCTTTTTACAAATAATCCACCTAGATTACTAAGAGATAGACCTTCCCCGTCACGATTGCCGACTTGCTTTGAAATTACCAGAGATTCCTGAAAGAAATCAATTGCCTTCTGATACTGTCCAAGGTAGTTGTATGCAAGTCCTAAATTATTAACTGTCGTTCCCTCACCACTACGATAGCCAATTTCCTTTTGTACTGCCAAAGATTGCAGATAAAAATCAATTGCCTTCTCATATTGTCCGATATCATTGTATACAAGTCCCAAATTATTAAGTGAAGTTCCCTCACCGCTACGATAGCCAATTTCCTTTTGGATCGCCAAAGATTGCAGATAAAAATCAATTGCTTTCTGATACTGTCCAAGATATCTATAGGCAAGTCCTAAATTGTTGAGTGACCTTGCTTCACCATTTCGATCACCAATTTGTTTTGTGATTGCCAAAGATTGTAGATAAAAATCAATTGCCTTCTGATACTGTCCAAGGTAATTGTATGTACCACCCAAATTACCGAGAGATGTTGCCTCACCATTGCGATATCTGATTTGTTTTGTGATTACCAAAGATTGCAGATAAAAATCAATTGCCTTCTCATATTTTCCGATATCATTGTATACAAGTCCCAAATTATTAAGTGAAGTTGCCTCACCATTACGATCACCAATTTCTTTGTTGATTGCTAAGGATTGCAGATAAAAATCAATCGACTTCTGATATTGTCCAAGATATTTATATGCAGTACCCAAATTACCGAGAGATGTTGCCTGCCCGTTACGATCGCCTATTTTCTTTCGGATCTCTAAGGATTGCTGATAGAAACCAATTGCTTTCTGGTACTGTCCAAGATAGTTGTATACAGTACCTAAACTATTGATCGAAGTTGCCTCCCCCCTTCGATTGCCGACTTTCTTAAAAATCTCCAAGGATTGCTGATAGAAATCAATCGCATTCTGATACTGTCCAAGAGATCTATATGCAGCAGCCAAATTATTTAGTGAAGTTGCCTCACCATTAGGATCGCCGATTTTCTTAAAAATCTCTAAGGATTGCTGATAGAAATCAATCGCCTTTTGATACTGTCCGAGATGGTTATATGCAGCACCTAAATTATTAAATGACGTTGCCTCGCCATTGCGATCGCCGATTTGCTTTTTGATTGCTAAGGATTGCTGATAGAAATCAATCGCCTTTTGATACTGTCCAATATTATTGTATGCAAGTCCCAAATTATTGAGAGACGTTGTCTCTCCATTATGATTGCCTGTTTTCTTGAAGATCGCTAAGGATTGCTGATAGAAATCAATCGCCTTTTGATACTGTCCAATATTATTGTATGCAAGTCCCAAATTATTGAGTAACGTTGCCTCACCATAGAGATCGCCAATTTCTCGATAAATTTGTAGGGATTGTTCCCATGATTGAAATGCTTCACGATACTGCCTCTTAGAATACTGCTGATTTCCCAACCGTCTCAGACGATCTATCTCGGCTTTGCGCGCCGTCGTTGCCTGTGCCACCAACCCCAAATGCGATCTTAACTCCTGCACCTCAGCCCCAAAAACAACCTCTGGCAAAGTCACAACAGACACCAACAAAGGACAAACAACCAGAGAAATAGCCGACAATGACTGTCCGTAGCGTGAGCGTAGATTCATAGCAATAACTCCGATTTGCGTGCTTACGATTCTACATACATATCAAGCGATCGAGCATATGCAGTTTTCAAGGAAAAGGGAAAAAGGAAAAAGGAAAAAATTACCGTAGGGACGCAGCATTACCGCCACCATTTACGCAAATCACCGCGATTAACGATCTGTAATGCGATAAACAATAAGCCATCATAAGGTTTGAAATAGCTGAAAGAAGATGGTGTCAGTACGCATCAGTCTATATTACCGAACCGCGATCGCATTCTGCAAAGTTCAAGCGATCGCAAAAAAAACATGTAGTTTTTGCGTGATTATGGCTTATAACCCATTACCGATCGCAAAAAATGCTGACCAGTAGTAGGGATGGGATAATGTCGAGGAACTTGGCACAGTTCCCACAACTCTAACGCCAGCTCGATCGCTATTATTTGTTGCCATCTTGTCGCTATTAATCATCGCAATCTGCGCTCTGCGTAATGCTTCGACAATGGAGACATCGCCTTTTTTTAGTTCACCATAAAAAGCTTCCATTAAAGCTTGAGTACCCGCATCATCGACTTTCCAGAGTGAGGCGATCGCAACTCTGGCTCCTGCGGCTTGCATTTGATAGCCTAAACCGAGGATCTCAACTCCTGAACCTAACTTGGCTCCAAGTCCTGACTGACAGGCACTTAACACCACTAAATCCACATTGGTTAAAGCCCATGAGCGAATATCTTTAATTGTCGCTTTTTCGCCATCGCCAAAGATAATGAAAGAATCTTTGGGATCACCAGTGGAGAGTTGTCCATGAG
The DNA here is from genome assembly GCF_002914585.1 of Pseudanabaena sp. BC1403. Classification (NCBI taxonomy): domain Bacteria; kingdom Bacillati; phylum Cyanobacteriota; class Cyanophyceae; order Pseudanabaenales; family Pseudanabaenaceae; genus Pseudanabaena; species Pseudanabaena sp. BC1403. The sequence goes on along the minus strand of NZ_PDDM01000038.1, from coordinate 11,957 downwards.
TCGCTAAGTGGAGAATGGTGTAGGAATTGGAGTTGGTGGTGGTTAATTCTTTGGTGAAAGCGGTTTCGACAAGGGTGGTGGTATTGGGAAAGCGATCGGCGATTTTTTTGACTTCGGTGAGGGTGGCGGGTAGTCCTGAGAAGCCTTGTTTATTGACGTTACCAAAGGCTCCAGCAAAGATCTTGGGTGTGGCGATCGGTGGTTTATTAAAATCCATCAAAGATGCGGCAGTGATGTTGTTGACGCGATATTTTTCGATGAGCCATTGTTTGCCATCGTGGAGAGCCGCGAGGGGAATATAGCGCAATTGTCCATCGGGAGCATAGATGATTGTGTCGATTTTTAGTTCGGCTAGTTCTGTTTCAAAGGGTTTGATCAGCCATGTATACATTTGCTGTGCAGGTTTTTTGACATCTTCGGAGCCTGAGTCTCTGAGTCCTGCTAGAAAATCTGCAATTTCTTGATTCAGCTTTTCGCGTTTGATGTTGATGGTGCGGCGGATCGGTGTGGTTTTGGCGGTAAGCAGAATTAGTTCGAGACGGTCTTCGAGGATGAGGGGATAGAGGAGGACAGCGTTGGGATATTGTTTAAGAATGCTGCTGCGGATCTTTTGAAAGTTGTTGGTAATATCGACGTTTTGTTGTCTTTCCTTGAGGCGCAGTTCATCGACTAGGGTTTGAACGGGATCGCTATCGAGAAAGGCGATGAATTGATTTTGTTGTTCTTGTTCAGATTTGACAAGTTGATTCAGTCTTACTTGTTCGGCGGCGGTGATGTTATTGACGAGTTTACGCTTTTGCAGTCCGTCGAGTTCTAGGGCAAGGGCGATGAAGGTTTTTTCTGGAGTTCGCAGTTCTGTTCCTTGCTCGGTTTGGCTGCTGCGGGTGGGGATGCGGAGGTATTCGTTGAGTTCTTCGACTTTGAGCAGGTCGAGGACTTGTTGGGCTTCGAGGATGCGGTCTTGTTTGAGAAGTAAGTCGGCAAGATTGCGATAGGTGTCTTCGACTGTGGCTAAATAGGATTTTTGGATGTCTTTATCGAGTTTGTTGATGTCTTTGCGGATCGCTTCGCGGACGTTGATCGATTGTTTGTAAAAGAGAATTGCTAATTCGGGACGCTTTGCTTTGGATAATACATTTCCTAGATTTGAGAGAGCTAAACCTTCGTCACTTCTATTGCCGATCTCTCTAGCAATGGTCAATGATTGCTGATAAGAAATCATTGCTTCTTGATCGCGATTTAGTTTTTCGTAGGCAACTGCTAAATTATTCAGAGCCTTTCCCTCACCGAGACGGTCTTTGATTTCCCGCGTGATCGCTAAGCTTTGCAGAAAGAACTCGATCGCTTTGTCATATTTTCCGAGGTTTCGGTGAGCGGTTCCCAGATTTCCCAGCGCTGCTCCCTCACCGAGACGGTCTTTGATTTCCCGCGAAATCGCTAAGCTTTGCAGATGGAACTCGATCGCTTTGTCATATTTTCCGAGGTTTCGGTAAGTGGTTCCCAGATTTCCCAGCGTTTGTCCCTCACCGAGACGGTTTTTAATTTCCCGCGCGATCGCTAAGCTTTGCAGATGGAACTCGATCGCTTTGTCATATTTTCCGAGGGAATAATAAGCGTTTCCCAGACCTCCCAGTGAGTTTCCCTCACCGTTACGGTCTTTGAGTTCCCGCTTGATCGCTAAGCTTTGCAGTTGGGACTCGATCGCTTTGTCATATTTGCCGAGAGAATCGTAAGCGATTCCCAGATTCCCCAGTGAGTGTCCCTCACCGAGACGGTCTTTGAGTTCCCGCGTGATCGCTAAGCTTTGCAGTTGGAACTCAATCGCTTTGTCATATTTGCCGAGGAAATAGTAAGCGATTCCCAGATTTCCCAGCGCTGCTCCCTCACCGAGACGGTCTTTGAGTTCCTGCGTGATCGCTAAGCTTTGCAATTGGTACTCGATCGCTTTGTCATATTTGCCGAGGTTATTGTAAACGTTTCCTATTCCTCCTAATGCCCACAGTTCTCCTTGCCTAAATTTAATTTCGCGATAGATAATCAGAGCTTGTTGATATGACTGCAATGCTGACTCAAACTGACCGATTCTTCTTTGCTGAGTCCCTTGATTAATCAGCCGATCTGCCTCTGCTTCGCGGTCTTGAGTCCTTTGTGCCTGTGCCGTCATCAAATCCAAATCAGGCGGCGACACCATGCCCAAAATCCCAGTCAGAGCCACAAACGCCAATGCATAAAAACGAGAAGCCCTAACATCACCTTTGCGAGATTTCAGATTCATAGCCATATCTCCGATCTGCATGATTACGATCTTACATACATTTCACCCCACCAAGCATATGCAGTTTTCAAGGAAAAAGGAAAAATGACCGTTATTCGCCCCCTAGCCCCCAATTCTGGGGGAACAAGAAAATAAAAGTCTTTCAAAGCCCCCCAGAATTGGGGGATTTAGGGGACTTAGATAACTTCACCTCATCCAAAAACTCACGCATCATTTGATTGACCAACTGCGGTTGTTCCTGCTGCACCCAATGACTGCAATTAGGAATATAGCGAATCCGCAAATCCAACACATACTCCTCCGTCCCATAAGTAAGCTCCTTACCCAAAGCCCGATCCTCCTCACCCCAAATCATCAAAGTCGGCATCTTCAGCATACCCCACACCTTCTTCTGAGATAGATTATTAGGTAGATTGCGATAGTAATTAATCGCACTAGTCAAAGCACCACGCTTAGCAAAAGCATTCTTATACTGCTCAATATCCGCATCCGTAAAAGCACTCTGATTGATCGCCATCCCACGAAAAGCCTCCCCAATCAGCCGATAATCATCCAACTGAATCAAGAACTCAGGCAAAAACGGAATTTGGAAGAACGCAATATACCAACTCTTGAGCATCTGCTGCGGAGTCTTTAGCCCAGCCGCAAACTTAGCAGGATGCGGCAAATTCATCACAATCAAACGACTCACCAACTCAGGATAGGCATAAGCAAAAGACCATGCGATCGCCCCTCCCCAATCATGACCAACAAGAACACAACTTTCATAGCCCAAACCTTCAATTACACATTTGACATCTTCCACAAACTCGGACATCACATAAGCAGATTGAGCCTGTGGTTTATCGCTATCGTTATAACCCCGCAGATCAACAGCCACAACCTTATAATCCTTCGCAAACTCAGGGATTTGATGCCGCCATGAGTACCAAAATTCTGGGAATCCATGCAAAAACAACATCAGTGCACCTTCGCCCTGTGTGACATAGTGCAATTTTATGCCATTCGTATCAATCGTATCGTGATACCAAGTTGGGTCGCTCATAAGTATGCAGTTATTCTTGTTGAAGCTAAGTTTAGCCCAGACTATTGATTTAAGCCAAGAACTCAAGTTCAGGCAAAAAGTTCAACCCCGCTGAAACAGGTTATTTAAAAGTATTCTGTAGTCCACTTCAGTGGACTTGAGCTTTTAGCCAAGAACTTGAGTTCTTGGTTTGGGTTACAGCGCAAAGTGCCAAAACCCAAAAGAGAATTGTAGCGCAAAGCGCCACAACTCTCTTTTGGGTTTTATGTCCTGACTTGATTAGCTATAGCCATATTCCTCAAGCTTGAATAATGAAATCTGAAGCAGCTAGTAATGGATTGCTAGTCAGAGTCGCAAACTGTGCGCCAGTTCCAAAACCTGCACTAGCTCCATTTTGATTGTAGAACAATGAACCAGTTCCTTGATTGTAGACAATCTTGGCAGCACTAGCCTGAGCAGCAGCATCACTGCTAACCACAGCAAACTCATTACCAATACTAAAACCAGTCGCAGCCAAACTTTGCAAAGCTGTGAACGTAGTTTTATCCAGAACGATCTTATCGCTTCCTTTTACAAAGTCGGTAATGCGATCGATGCCAACAGCGCCACTTCTGAATGCAGTATTCGTGTTGTAAAGGAATAAATCGTTATTACCTCCACCTGTCAAGACATCATTGCCAGCACCGCCAATGAGAATGTCATTACCACCACCACCAATCAAAGTGTCATTACCATCGCCGCCATTCAGAGTATTGTTGCGCGAATTACCAAGCAGAGTATTGTTAAGACTATTGCCAGTCCCATTAATTGCTCCTGAACCCGTCAGAGTTAAATTCTCTAGATTGAGTCCTAGAGTGTAGGTAATGGAAGCCTCAACAGTGTCAATTTCAGTGCTGAGTATGGGTTCAACAACACTATCTCCGATACTATCAACAATGTAGGTGTCGCTGCCTTTACCACCAAAGAGTTTGTCATTCCCAGCACCACCATCAAGGATGTCGTTCCCATCTCCTCCATCGATAACATCATTCCCAGCACCAGTACGAATCGTGTCGTTGCCAGCACCACCATTGATGATGTCATTACCACCATAAGTAGTAATCGTGTCATTCTTGCTAGTACCCGTAACCGTGAACTCCTCAACGCGATCAAAGAAGATACTATCCAATCTAGTACTACTCGTACTACTGACATTACGGAAAGCAGAGCCAAATTGAGTACCACCATTGAAAGTTAGCCCACTACCCGTATCAACAATGGAAAAATCGGCAATGAGGCGATCGATCCCATCACCACCATAAACACTATCGTCACCCAATCCTGCATTGATAATGTCATTACCAGCTCCAGTCCTGATGACATCATTAGCTCTCAGAACCGCACCATTGATGATTGCAGATTGGATAACCGTATCGTTACCACTACCAGTTTTGATATCAAACTGCTCAAAATTAGTTGCTGCAAATACACCAAGTGAACGCATATTTTGGAGGCTGGAAAAACTGAGATCATTCGTTTGTGAAGAAAGATCAACAGTCAGAAAATCAAATCCCGATCCACCATCCACAAAACCACGATTGGAGTTAACACCATAACTCCCAGCATTGATTGTCACCCTGTCATTACCAGCACCAGTCCGAATCGTATTATTTCCATAGGAAACAACGATGCTGTCATCTTTGCTAGTTCCTGAGATGTTGAAATTCTCAACATTGGTGAATGATGTGTAATCCAAAGATGTTGAATTTGTACCAAGAGTAGATCGACGGGCAACTCCAGTGCCGAAAGTAGTAGCGCCGAAAGTCATACCAGTACCAACATCACCAAGCCCGAAATTGAGGATGAGACGATCATCACCAGCTCCTCCATCAATAAAGAGCGCATCTGCACCTGGGTTCGCTAGTTGAATAGTATCGTTACCAGCGCCAAATGTTTTGTATATGGAAGCCATAATTTGTAGTGTTTTTAAATTACACCCTTACATACATATTTAGGCTCGCGAGCATATGCAGTTTTTATCCCGTTTTGCATTTTCACCACAATAATTCATTGGGCAAAAGCATTACAGCAGGATTCCAACAGCGATCACTATCATTGCCATAGTAAAAAATCAATATGAAGTATGCTAAATTCTAAAATAACCATAAAAAGGGTTTCTATGATTCGCTTTTATTTCCATACAACTCCTAACCCTATGAAGGTTGCACTGTTTCTAGAGGAGTCTGGGCTAGACTACGAGATTGTCTCAGTGGACATCTTTAAAGGAGAACAACATAGTTCAGCCTATCGCAGTATCAACCCCAACTGCAAAGTTCCTGCGATCGTAGATGGAGAAAATACAATCTTTGATTCCAATGCAATTCTGCTCTATTTAGGAGAGAAAACTGGGCAATTCATTAGTGAAGATCGAGGGCAGATGCTTTCATGGTTGATGTTCATCGCTTCAGGCTTAGGGCCATATTCTGGACAAGCCGTACATTTTCAAACTGCTGCTGAACCTATTCCCTATGCGATTAATCGCTATCGTCGCGAAGCTGAAAGACACTATGGCATTCTTAACGATCGCCTCAGCGATCGCCAATTTATTTTGGGAGATAGCTATACAATCGTAGATATAGCTGCTTGGGGATGGATAGATCGCTATCCTCGCGTATTAGGAGAAAATGCCCTAGATGAGTTTCCCCATTTAAAGCGCTGGTTTGAGACAGTCAATGCCCGTCCTGCTGTTGAGAGAGCCAGAGCGATCGGCAAAGACATTGAGTTCAAAGCTAACTTTGATGAAGAAACTATTCGTGCCATGTTTCCGCAAAATTTTCCTAAGATTTGATCGCCTTTAGATCGTTAGCCTATGTCCTCTCTCATCCAATCTCTAAATAATTTCGTCATAGTTGCGTCGCCAGAATGACATCAGTCTCATGCGATCGTGGACGAGGCAAGGTTGTTGTATGTGGCGATGACTAGGGCTACTGAGTTTTTAGAATTGTCGTGCGATCGCGATTCGACTTTTGTGAAGTGATTGGAGAAGATGCTTTAGGGTTGCGATCAGATTTTGTATCAGAATCACTACGTTTGCGAGAACGAATTAGATTACGGCGATCGCGATGACGAGCATAGGAGCGACGACTATAGCAAACATTAGGACTCCAACAGCGATTGCCATCATCTCCATGAAGTTCTTGAGCCTGAGCCGCCGAAAGCATCGCACACTTTTTACACTTTTCGGGAATACCTTTAGTCATCGGAATTCTTTTGGCAGCAATTACCCAAACAATTACGCGAACTGCGGATACAGCCAGACTTAGCAAATCTGTGACCATGTTTCTCCACCGTTGGTTTAGCCAACCAAAACAGAGGAATACCAGTTAACTTCCAAGTTAGACGACCAAAAGAATGTAAAACATCCCAAGCCTCCTCTTGCGAAGGCTCTGCGCGAAACTCGCTCAATTCAGAACAAAACGCATCCCAAAGCGATCGCACAGATTGTGGATGACATTGACTGTAAACCTGCATACCTTGCTTGTAAGCCTCAATTAGATTGCTAGGCATTGGTAAAACTTGGTAAACGATTGTGAATATGACCATAAACTTGCCGCTATTAATACCATAAACTTGCCGCCATAATAGCTAAAAGCATGATTATTACGTTTGTTTGTTATAAGAGTGAGTTCCATCGTTGACATGATAAACTTGCCGAAAATCGATTTTTGTAAGCATAAACTTGCCGAAAGTCGCGATATCTTTACTCTAGGCATTGCAGAGTCAAGCATAGGCTTTTCTACTGAAACTCCTATACCTGCAGGTCTTAAGCAGAACCAGTAGTTCTAGCATTCTATAGCAGGTGTTCCAATGTTAAGGAACCAGCAATTCAAAGAATGGTGCAATCAGTTGGGACTCTCACCCAAAACTTGCGAGATTGTTCAGCAGATTCGAGTCTCAGAACCAATCCGTCGAGTAGGGGGGGGAGGCAATAACGTGTGTGGTCGTTACCCCAGCCAGAAGATGGGTAGAACTATTCAGTTTGAATCTCACAAAGTTGAATTGCCAGCTATTGAGGAATATGAGTCAAGTATCGACGTGTTGGAATATTATGACCAACCCCTGAAACTCACTTTGTCGTATGAATCAAAAAGTGGTCGGCGGATTGTCTGTTCGCACGTGCCTGATTTCTTTGTCATGAGACAATCGTCATCTGGATTTGAAGAGTGGAAATCAGAAGCCCGACTCAAGGTATTGGCGCAAAGCCAACCCCATCGTTACTGCCAGAGTGCAAGTGGAGATTGGTACAGCCCCCCAGCAGACAAAAGTGTTGAGGCCTTAGGAGTTTACTATCGGTTACGAACTGACCGTGAGATCAATTGGACTCTTCATCGGAATCGCCAGTTTTTGAGAAGCTATTTGAACCAGGGCTATATTGTGGCTGAGGAAATCATTACAGCCCTTCAGGTAGCAGTCGCTAATACCCCAGGAATAACCCTTACCGAATTAATTCAAGTGGCTAGGGACGGCAGTGTGGATGATATCCACACGTTGATTGCAACCCGTCAACTGTATGTAGATCTGGAACATGAGCTACTAGCAGAACCAGACCATGTACATTTATTTCAAGACTCACATATTGCAGAAGCTTATGCTGTGGTCAAGCCATGCCATAGCACAACAACAACCCGCAATCTTCAGATTTTAAATATCGCGGTGGGCAAGGATTTGAGTTGGGATGGCAAGATCTTGACGATCTTACAAAGGGGGACAACTCAGATTGTACTACGAGGTGAGAGTGGGCTAATCCAGTTGAATTACGACGAATTCAGCCGTCTGGTGCACCAAGGAAGTATCACTGGTTTGACATCCCTTGAATCATCTACCAAGGACACAGTTTGCTGGGAACAGATCCGTCAAGCAAGTCCTAGGGATTTGGAGATTGCCAACAAGCATTACAGAATAATAGAGCCTTACTTACAGGGTCAATCTAGCAGTGGTAGTAGTGTTCCTGAACGCACCATTCGTTATTGGAAAGCAAAGTTTCGTACCGCTCAAGAAACCTATGGCTGGGGGTATATCGGATTGCTACCTCACCAATCAGCCAAAGGTAATCGCAAATCTCGCTTGCCGCCTGAGAGTTGGGAATTTATTGACCATATCATTGAGCGGTACTATGAGACGCTGAAGCAGCAGGGGAAACTAGCAGTCTACGGCATTCTTCTTAGAGAATGGGAGAAGACCGAATTGGCTCATCCATGCCCCTGTTACAGAACTTTCTGTCTTCGGATTCAACAACGGGCAGGATATGAGCAAACGCGACGACGACAAGGCAAACGTGCGGCTTATCCCCAGACAGAGGTTTACCATGAGCTAAAGTTGACAACACCTCGTCATGGCGATCGTCCATTTGAAATTTGCCACATTGACCATACTGAATTAGATATTGAGTTGGTCTGCATTCGGACTGGACGATCCCTTGGCAGACCTTGGGCAACAGTGCTGATGGATGCATTTTCTCGGAGGATTTTGGCAATTTACTTGAGCTTTGATAGCCCCTCCTATCGTTCCTGCATGATGGTATTGCGCCTTTGTGTTCAACGATTTGGGCAATTTCCCGAAACCCTTGTAGTTGATAACGGAGCTGAGTTTGGCAGCATTTACTTTGAAACCCTCCTAGCTGCGTTTGAATGCACCAAAAAGCAACGTCCTCCAGCCAGTCCACGATTTGGCTCATTAATTGAACGCTTGTTTGGGACGACTAACACTGAGTTTTTCTATAACCTTAGGGGAAATACGCAGGCGAGCAAACTTGTCCGACAGATAACTAAGTCGAACGATCCAAAGCGTCTGGCAGTCTGGACATTAGCGGAGCTATACGAACAGTTCTGCTGTTATGGCTACGAAGTTTACGACCAAAAGGAACATCCAGCGTTGGGACAGAGCCCACGAGAAGCATTTTTAGGTGGAATAGCTCAAAGTGGTAACCGCAGTCAACGACACATTGTCTATGATGAGAATTTTCGGATTTTTACGTTGCCTTCAACGCCCAAGGGGAAAGCCAAAGTGCAACTGGGTGAGGGGGTTACCATTAACTGTTTGCGCTACTGGTCAGTTGATGACTCATTCCGCCAACCCAGTGTTGAGGGAAGCCAAGTACCCGTGAGGTATGACCCATTTGATATGGGCATAGCTTATGCCTATGTAAATGGCCAATGGGTGAGGTGTATTTCTGAGCATTATGCTTCTTTGCAGGGACGTTCAGAGAAAGAAGTGCGCTACGCTAGCCTAGAACTTCGGCGGCAAAAGCAACAGTACGCCAAGCATGTCAGTTTGCGGACAAAAGAAATTGCAGTGTATCTAGAATCCACCGAGGCTCAGGAGACATTGCAACTGCAAAGATTACACGATCTGGCAGTCTCAGATATCTATAAAGCTCTACCTCATGATGATGGTTCAAGCCATCGAATTGCGCCACCACCAACTTGTACTCCCCTAGTCACTGCCCATCAACTAGAAAACATCGACTCACCAAAAGAATCTCATGCAATTCAGTCATATAAGGAGAAGGAGTTATGGTAAGCATTGATTCCCGTTCCTTCCCCTCAAAGCTTCTGGAGCAGAAAACTACTGAGCGATTGGCATACTTCCAGAGCATTACCGTTCCCCATCAAAAGCTGCGGATGGCTCTAGCAAACTTGCTGCTCAATATTGAAGCACCAGTTGATCTGTCTGTTTTCTTTGTTGTCGGTCCAGCGGGAGTCGGGAAAACGACTTTACGACGACGGACTGAAAAACTACTCTTGGAAAGTGCTCTTCCCACAATGCTCAACGTTCCTAATCAGCTTCAGGTTGCTGCCATTGAGGCGGTTCCAGCAGAGAAGGGAGTATTCAGCTACAAAGATTACTACCTGAGGGCTTTAGATGCCCTGAGCCCATTTCAATCTCAGACCGATTATATTGACGTTCAAGCTAAGAGTGCATCCTACTATTACCCAGGGTTTCAGGGGAAGCACCCAGAGACCCTTCGCCGAATTTTGGAGCAATCTATGAAGCGCCATCGGCTCAAAGCCTTCATGATAGACGAGGCTCAGCACCTGGTCATGGTTGCAGGAGGTAAACAGATGTTGCATCAAATGGACTGGCTCAAATCAATTGCCAACCTGACTGAAACCATTCACGTTTTGTTTGGAACCTACGATTTGTTGAATTGCTGCACATTAAGTGGGCAAGTGAGTCGGCGAAGCGCTGATATTCACCTAGCGCGTTACTTTTCTGAACAATCTGAAGATGTAGAGGAGTTCAGACGGGTGATTCAGACGTTTCAGGAACATTTACCGCTGTTAGAAGAACCGAACTTGATGCAGCACCAGGACTATTTGTTGGACTATTCCATCGGTTGCGTTGGCATTTTGAACGCTTGGTTAACCAAAGCGTTGCGGATGGCATTAGCAGAGGGAGCAAAAACAATACTCCTAAACCATTTACAGCAAAATGAATATTCTTTAGCGAGGCGAAAACAAATTCAGCAGGAAGCAGAATCTGGTGAGAAGCGCTGGCAGAAACAAACGTCTCCTGAGAGAGCTATCAAGAGTGAATTGGTCGATATTTCCAATCAGCATCGGTCTTCTGCGTCTCCTCGCCCAGGACAGCGACAAGCCAAGCGAGATCCAATAGGAGTAACCTCCCATGAAAGTTAACAGCTACTCTATCGATACCTTTTGGAATCTAGAAAAACCTCTGATACCGAGGCGAAGTCAGCTATTTCCTCTCCAACCAATTGGTATTAGCACGCTCCATGTAGAAAGTTTGACTGGATATATTGCACGTTTGGCTCAGTACCATGGTCTAACAACTAAGGAGTTACTGCTGTGCGAAGTGTTTCCTCTGATGTACTACAGGGGGTTCCAGATTAATAGTCAGACGATTGAGCGATTATTTGGTAGTTGTGGATCGTTAACTCAGGAGAACGAAATTCGGGGTGAATTAGCCCAGAGATTGGTGCAGGCTCTTAAAGACTTGACAGGACGACAGGATTTATGTCAGTTGAGTCTTTTGAGATGGGCTAGCGAAATATTTGCTTTTAGTCTGTTACAGCCCTACCAATCTTGGTGTCCAATCTGTTACCAAGATTGGCGCAATAACGATCTCATAATCTATACTCCCCTACTTTGGTTGCTGGTTGATAATGATGTTTGCCTGCGACATCCACACCAGAAGTTACTGGCGAAATGTCCTAATTGCCAACTGCGATTTCTAGCGTTGACTGAGCAATCGTGTCCGGGATACTGCTCAAACTGTCATCAATGGTTAGGTCATGCACAGTCAGAGATCATCTGTGAGAATGCCTGTAATGAATGGCAAGCAATTTTTGACGATAGCGTTGATCATGGATTGCATTGGCAATATTGGTGGCTTGACGATATTGAGCAACTTGTGGCTAACACCCCATCTTCATTTTTGCCACCAAAACATATTCCCAGTATAGATCCCAATCAATTTCCCCTAGTAGTCCACCAAGTCAACTTTGCTAGGTTCTATGGATGGGTATAAGTACTTCAATTTGAACCTTGCATCGGAACTTGCGAAGCGCCATATTAGACGACAATTAACTTGACCAGTCGCGACAACTAACTTGTCTGGTTGAGAGAAGAGAGAAAAAACGAAAGCACTAATTGTCAC
>NZ_PDDM01000037.1 GCF_002914585.1 Pseudanabaena sp. BC1403 | reverse complement strand
TATGGTGACACACATCGGCGACCGTGAAGCAGATTTGTATGAAGAATGGGCAACAGTACCTAAACAACTAAATCATCACCTATTGATTAGGGCTTGCCAAAATCGTTGTCTGTGGCAAAAGACAGAATTACTTTATGAATATCTGGCAAAACAGCCTATTGAAGGTACTTACGGGCTGCAAGTTCACAGTGATGCAAGAACTGGGCGCAAAAGTCGTGAGGCTTTTCTGGCTGTACGTTTCACCCCAATCGAAATTCAACGCCCTGCATCTTTACCAGTCGCAGATTATCCACCGCATTTGCGAATATACGCAGTCGAGGTCAGCGAAGTTCAAGCACCAACAGACCAGGAGCCAATCCTATGGAGACTCCTCACCACTCATGAGGTGATGTCTATCGAAAAAGCACTACAAATTATCCAGTGGTACTGTTGGCGATGGCGCATTGAACAGCTTTTTGCCACCCTCAAATTAGCGGGCTTAGATATTGCATCGACTCAGTTAGAGTCTCCTGATGCAATTAAGAAGCTTACCGTTTTAGCTTTGTCTGTCGCAGTTCGCACTTTGCAAATGGTTGAGGGGCGTGAAACTCCTAACATTTCGGCTTCTATGGCTTTCTCTGATATGCAATTACAGTGCTTGTCCGATATTGAACCGACCCTGCAAGGCGATACTGTGAAGCAGAAAAATCCGCATCCTCGACTATCTTTATCTTGGGCAACTTGGATTATTGCTCGTCTTGGTGGCTGGTCTGGTTATCGCTCTCAACGGCCTCCTGGTATGCCCACCATTGTCCATGGGCTGCAACGCTTTGAGGCTATTTTTCTTGGTTGGATTTTGCCTCACTCACGACTTGTGTGTACACAGTAGCCTTTTTAAGGGGGGCTGGGGGGGATCTAGACAATTCTTAAATGGTTTCTAAGGATTAATTACAAACCCATAAGGTTGCGCCCCTCGGGGCACAGCCTTATGGGTTTGAGTTTGCAATTAATTGATTCTGCACAGGTACTTATCTCATGGCTAAACGACAACTGCGATAAAATCAATGTAGTTATTACCTTGCAAATACAGTATGACCGCGATCGCCCCCATTCCCAACAGCGCTTCAGCCCCCACAAAGACTTTTGATTGGCAGGCGATCGCTAATGACTTTATTGCCATTGTTGGCGATCGTTTTGTGGTGCGCACCCGCGAAGAATTAATCGCCTACGAATGCGATGGGCTAACTAGCTACAAACAGCAACCAGCACTCGTCGTTCTGCCCCTTACCACCGAAGAAGTGTCGCAAGTCGTGAAAGTATGCGATCGCTATAAGGTCGCCTTTGTGGCGCGTGGTTCGGGGACAGGTTTATCGGGAGGTGCTTTACCATTGCCTGACTCGGTGCTGATCGTCACATCGCGTATGAAAAAGATTTTAGAAGTTGATTTTGATAATCAGCGTGTAGTTGTGCAACCTGGGGTAATCAATAACTGGGTCACCCAAGCCGTAAGCGGTGCAGGATTCTACTATGCTCCTGACCCTTCTAGTCAGATCATCTGCTCTATTGGTGGCAACGTTGCGGAAAACTCTGGCGGCGTGCATTGCCTGAAATATGGAGTAACCACCAATCACGTTCTTGGAGCAAAGATCGTTCTACCTGATGGCTCTATTAAAGATATCGGCGGCAAAATCCCAGAAATGCCAGGATACGACCTCACGGGGATTTTCGTTGGTTCTGAGGGAACTCTCGGTATTGCTACCGAAGTAACTCTGAAGATCCTCAAATCTGCGGAATCGATTCAAGTTCTTTTAGCTGATTTCACTACAGTAGAAGCCGCAGGATCGACTGTTTCTGATGTAATCGGCGCTGGCATCATTCCTGGTGGGATGGAAATCATGGATAACATGAGCATCAATGCGGTAGAAGATACAGTTGCGACTAATTGCTATCCTCGTGATGCGGCGGCGATCCTGATTATTGAAATTGACGGATTAGAGATAGAAGTTACAGAAAGTGCTAAGCGAATCGAAGAGATTTGTTATAAGAACGGTGCGCGAAATGTGACCACAGCGAGCGATCCTGAACAACGTCTCAGACTTTGGAAAGGAAGAAAGGCTGCCTTTGCTGCAATGGGGCGACTCAGTCCTGACTACTATGTGCAGGATGGAGTGATTCCGAGAACTAAGCTTACCTATGTATTGCAAGAGATTGCCAAACTCAGCGAGAAATATGGCTATCATGTCGCTAATGTTTTCCATGCTGGCGATGGGAATCTGCATCCTTTGATTCTGTATAACAATGCGGAGGCTGGCGCTCTAGAAACAGTAGAGGAATTAGGCGGAGAAATCCTCAAGCTCTGTGTGCAGGTTGGTGGCAGCATTTCGGGTGAGCATGGCATTGGTGCTGATAAGAAGTGCTATATGCCTGAGATGTTTAGCGAATCAGATTTGGAGACGATGCGATGGGTGCGTGATGTTTTCGATCCGCAAGGGATTGCTAATCCGACCAAGATTTTGCCGACTCCACGCACCTGTGGTGAAGGAGCAAAGCCTAATCATAGCGATGCTAAGTTTAAGTTAGTAGAACGTTTTTAGAGCGATCGCATGTCTTTAGTAAATAACCTAAATAGTTCTCGCGATCGCTACTCAGCCCCAAAATTGTTCATAAATACGATCCGTACATGTTTACTAATAGACTCACTTTTAATCAAAAATACTTCTACTTAACCGTTTTACTCTTCTTAATAGAAGTTTTTATTGCAGTTTTTATCGACGATCAGTTTATTCGTCCTTTTATTGGTGATGTTTTAGTAGTTATTCTTATTTATTGCTTTGTCAAATCATTTTGGAAAGTTCGTGCAAATGTAGCAGCAGTATCTGTGTTTGGATTTGCCTGTGCGATCGAAGGATTGCAGTACCTAAATCTCGTTGATAGACTAGGACTAAGGCAAAATAGGATTTTGGCAACTATTTTAGGGACTACCTTTGATTGGAAAGATATTTTGGCTTATGCTCTTGGTACTGTGATCGTATTAGTATGCGAAAAGCATTAAAGGTAGTACTTTGCACCACCTTTAACAGACATCTTACCGAGTTCCAAGCATCGCTTCTAGTTCCAGTAAACGACCTTCAGCTAGCCTGTCGCGACATTGTTTTGCCGATCGCGAAGTCTCGATGAAACCTAATGACTCAAACTGGCATTGCTGTGCTTGATATTGCAACCATTGACGTTGTCCAACGGAATTTTTCATCTTTTCATGATTCAGGATCTTAGCTAGGCGTTGAGTGGTCACATCGGAAGTAATTTGAGAAAAGTTTGTTCCTTGCAAATCGGCAATACGATCATTGGTTACTCTTGCTCGGCAACTTAAATATAAGAGAGGATAAATTGAGCCTTTCTGAAATGGTGCGCTTAGCTCCTGACAATGGGCATCTCGATAGGAATTCCAAGTTTTTTCGACCGCTTTGAGTTGGGATTGCCGCGACTCAGGTATCTGACTATAAACTTCATCATAAATTAGCGATCGCAAGAAATCAGCAGTTTTTGCCCATCTTGAAGCACAGATGTTTAGGTAAAGTTGGGTTTCTCTCTCACAGGCTGGAGGTGCAATTCCAAACTGTTTAGAGTTAGCGATTGTTTCCGATGATGCAGGAGCGATCGCGATACAGGTCAGACCTAGTGCGATCGTCAGGGAATGCAAAAAAGATTTCATCCTAAATTACCATTGAGATACTTACAGAGCTTAGTGCCAAGGCTTCAATGTGAAAATGATCTAATGATCTACGGCAACTATAGACCCACAGTAGTTTCTAATCAAACAAATCACAGTAAAGTTTTTACAGCAATTTGCTTTCAAACTCGCCACAAATAAGAATATAAAACCCATTGCGGGGCTTCGCCCTGCGACCCTTCTTGTAGTGGGTTTGATCGAACACTGCTGTAAAAGTACTACCTTGCCGCACCTTCAAAAGTTTTATTGGTCAAATTTGGATGCAAATTGCTGTATTTGCGCAAAAGATGACATCTAATAATTCTATAATCTTTGCATCTTTTCAACCAATTTTCTACAAACATGACCATGACTGACTTGCCGTCATCCCGTGCAGAACTGCTCTCATCCATGCTTTTAGAATTAATCGAGATTTTGCGCGATCGCCAAGGTAACACATGGTTAGCGATCGTTGCCATTGCCTCTGGCAACTCTGCCACAATCGCCATCGATGAGGCTCGGATACATGTGCAGGCAGAAGGGGAACAGGAACTGCAAATCACGATTTCTACGGCTGAGACTGACGCACCCAATGATTTTGAAAGCACTGGGCTTGTTTTACGCAACATCATGTTTGGCAGATCTACTCTCGAAAAGGCTGTTGCCTCTGGTAAAATCTTCATCCGTGCTAGTTTCGGGGAGCTATTGAAAATCCGTTCAATAGTTACATCAGTTCTACTTGATACAGAGGTTGATCCAAGATTACTCAGTCTTTGGAAAAGATTTGAGCAGGAATGGGAGAAATAGAGCTAGGCAATCTTGCTCAAAATGGAGAGTGTGCCAAAGCCAATCAGAATGATGCCACTTCCCCAATTGAGCCAGCTTGACCAACGGCGGAGTTCTAAAAACTGTTTGATGATGCCAGTAAATGTACCTGCGATCGCAAGAGGTAATACGGAACCAATCGCGTAGGCCAGCAAAAACTCTGTGCCAACCAGTAAATTTCCTGAGCCTGAGACCCAAGCTAAAAGGGTAACTAATACAGGTGTACTGCAAGGTGAAGCCACAAATCCAAAGGATAAACCGATTAATAGAGATCGCAGTCCTGTTGGTAAATTTTGTGATACCTCCCAGTTACCAAAACTGGGTAAACGGAAGGAAATCACTTCTAATAGTTGCAACCCCATCGCGATCGCAATAATTCCCATCACCACTGACCAACCCCAAGCAGTCTGTCCATAAATTTTGCCAAGCAGTGCAGCAGCTAGTCCAAAACCTGTGAGCGCGATCGCAAAGCCGAGACAAAACCAAGCCGATTGCAAAGCAGATTTCCAAGTACTTTTGGATTCGTAGCCGCCAATATAACCAATCGTGAGTGGCAACATCGACAATGTGCAAGGGGTGAGGCTGGTAATAAGTCCTGCCAAAAATACTACACCGACACTTGTCCATGAGGCTTGATTGAGTTGGCTATTCACCAAGGCATCTGCCCATTGTTCAAGTTGGTAAAACCAGTTTGGTAGCGATCGGAAAACGGTGTCGATAAATTGCATAGTGATTTCGATTAACTTATTTCTATATGATGATCGCCTATCTGTTGATTTTTTACAGAGCATATTTGTTTAAAATAGATCAAAGTTGCTTTGCGGAGTAAAACCTATGACCGCCTATACAGTCAATCTCGATCCGATTGTGAAACTAACTAGAGAGCAGTTTTATGAGCTATGCGCGGCAAACCCTGAACTGAAACTAGAGCGTAATGCAAACGGAGAACTCGTAATTATGTCCCCAACTGGAGGAGAAACAGGTGCTTGGAATTCAGACATTACGATTGATTTAGGGATCTGGAATCGTCAAACTGCCACAGGAAAAACTTTTGACTCATCAACTGGGTTCTCTCTTCCTAGAGGCAGCGATCGCTCTCCCGATGCAGCATGGATACCAATTGAAAAATGGAATAATCTCACTCCTGCACAACGTAAGAAGTTTTTACCGCTATGTCCAGATTTTGCGATCGAGCTTTTATCGCCAACGGATTCATGGATAAAGGGTTTGGCGAAGATGCAGGAATATCAAGATAATGGTTGCCGTTTGGGTTGGCTAATCGATCCCGAAAGCAAGCGTGTGGCAATTTTTCGTTTAGGTCAACCTATAGAGATTCTCGAAGCGCCTGTAAGTTTATCTGGGGAGGATGTTTTATTAGGATTTGTGCTGAATTTAGAAAATATTTGGTCATCCCACTAAGTTTTTAATTCTGTCTATGCATATAATGTATGTATGCAAGTTGAATGGGATTCAAAAAAAGCCTACATTAATCTTCAAAAGCACGGCGTGCATTTTTCTGATGCCGAGGCGGTTTTGTATGATCCGAATGCGCTTTCTTTTGAAGACACGACAGCTAAAGGAGAACAAAGATTCATCGTAATTGGAATGGATCACCTCTGGCGTTTGTTAGTTGTGGTTTATACATATCGCGGCGATCGCGTTCGATTGATTTCTGCTCGTCCTGCTACTCGTTCTGAGAGGCGTAATTATGAAGACGGAATATGATTTTAGTCAAGCTAAGCGTGGGGCTGTGATTCCTCAAACAGGTAAAACCCGCATAACGATTTATATAGATGATGACGTACTTGAAGCATTTCGAGAACGCGGTGACTCTGCTGGCAAGGGTTATCAAACGATTATGAATGAGGCTTTGCGGGAATACCTAAACAAAGTAAAGCCGCCTCTAGACGAAGAAACATTGCGCCGTGTTATTCAAGAGGAACTTCTTGTATTAAGCAATGCAAGAGTTTAATGACTAGCGAAATGCCTATCACATCATCCAATAGATTATTTTAAGGATATACGCATTATGCCTGATTCAGATATCAATTCCTATCCAGAGAAGTATTGGCATTGTCTCGTTAAACTAATTGACAGTAGTAATTATTCGGTTGTAAACGATTTGTCTTTCATAGAATTACAACAGCAAATTGTAGATCCTTGGCTAAAATCACGCCCATTCACTATATCTGGAAAAATTGTGAGGTCATCTAATTACGTTGAGGAAATAAAAATCACTCACACTCCAGAAATAAAACAACTTTTTGCTGATCACTATAATAATGACGAAAGAAGAGCAAAAGGTGAATCTTTACTAATCTTGAATGTAGAAATTTTTCCTCTATTGAAAGGCGAAGACTATACATATGAACTACTGTTTAGTGGAAAAGCTGAACCAACTCTGAAATTAGATGTAGATCTCGTAGAACAACTCTGCAAGCGAATAGCAAAGGTAGCAGGAGTTTTATCGAGAAGAACACGAATAAATAAGAAATCATATTTGATTGAAGATGAATATGATGTACAAGACTTACTTCAAGCAATTTTACGTGCTTACTTAAAATACTCAGTTCAGGAAGATCCATTACAAAAAATAGCTGGGACTCGCTCTAGTCGAGCAGATATCTCAATAGAGGAATTGGGCATAATTATTGAGTTAAAGTATGTTCGCAGTCCAGACGATCAGAAGAAAATATTTGATGACTTTTCTAAAGACTTGCTTCTTTACAGTGTATGGAAACCACTAGAAACACTTTTCTTTGTGATTTATAATTCATCAGATTTACGCGATCCTGAATCACTTGAGAAACTGAGTGGCATAAAAGAAATCAACAATAAAAGATTTAATACTGTGATAATCCTTGCTTAAGAAAACTAACAATGGTCATGCCAATCGATGATACAAAAAAGCAAACTAAGGTACAAGAAAATGAATGTATCAATTTCCATCGATTTCCCTCAACTTAAAGCCGTGATTGCTCAATGCAATCTAGATGAAAAGCTTGAATTATTACAGCTACTAGAAAAAGACACATTCTCAGTGAGATTTAAAAAACTTTTAAATTCAGTTCAAACTGATGAGCTAAGTTTAGAAGATATTACTAACGAAGTTGAATCTGTAAGACAAGCAAACTATCATGCACTGCAAGACAATGAGCGTCGCTATTGACACTTTGCCTAGTGACAGGTGATGCAGATCTGTTGATATTGAATCCTTTTCATGGTGTAGAAATTATTTCATACCAAGATTTTCAGCATACTATTTTAAAAGGCGCAAAATTAGCCTGAAACCGACTTGGATTTTGACGAGCATGACAGCAAATTTGTGGGATGTAGTACGTTACTTTAAACGCTATCGGACAAAGGCAATCTGGAGCATTGCAGGGTCTAGCGCATTTGAAATTATCGATCTGACTGTTCCCTATACGGTCGGACAGATCCTGAATGTACTATCAGGGCGATCGCTTGATCGCGAAATTAATAACTTGGTTGTAGGAGCATTGGGTCTGTTTGGTCAACCGATGACTCAGACAACTTCATTAATCACTCTATCGGGGTTGATTTTTGTAGTCACAGTTATCCGTGCACCGATACAGGTCTGGTTTGCAAATAACTTTCATTGGGAAATAGCTCTCAAAACTCGTCGTGACCAAACTCAAAAGGCGATCGCCAAAATCTTGACCTTGCCCATCGAATTTTATGATGAGCATAACGCGGGACGGATTGCAGGACGGGTGGCGCGAGGCTTAGCCAATCACATGTGGTCATATCCCGAAATCGCAGGGCAATTGATTCCTAAAATAGTGCGAATCCTCGGCATTTTTGTGATTATCTGTGCGATCGCATGGTGGATTTCGGCTTTCTTTTTAGTGTCATTTATAGTGGTGCTATTAGGCAGTTTACAAGCGTTGAAAGGGCTGACTGTTTCTGAAGAGAGGTTAGATATACATCAAGAAAACACAGAAAGTCGTACTTCAGAAATTATTACCAATATCAAAACAGTCAAGGCTTTTGCTAACGAAGCCAAGGAATATAAACGCCAAAGCGATCGCCTCGAACGGGAGGCAAAAGTATCGCTCTGGGGAATTCACATTGGCTATGTAAAGCTGGGCATGGTGCGTGACACTGTTTTAGAATCCTGTCAATTTGTCGTGTTTGGGGCAGCGCTATTTGCTACCTTCGATGGAACGATGTCGATCGGGCATTTTATTACGATTTCCACTTTGGCAAGTATGGCTTATTCTGAAATCAAGCCAATTTGTTTACTCGCCGAAGTGTTTGCCCGTCGCTATTCTTCGATGATGCGCTTTCATGAGTTCATGAAACAAGCGAATGGTCAAGATGCCGCGATCGCACTCCATCCAAACACTAAATATCCCCAATATCGCTTTGATGGAAAAGTGGAGTTTCGTAATCTCACCTTTGGCTACGATCACGATCGCCCTGTTCTAGAAAAGATCCAGTTCACAATCGAACCCTATGAAACGGTGGCGCTAGTTGGGCGATCGGGTTCAGGTAAATCGACATTAGTGAAGATGCTATTTCGTTACTTTGAGCCATCGAGCGGCGGGATTTTAATTGATGGAACAAATATTACAGAACTCGATATCACGGGCTATCGCAAACGCCTAGCGATCGTACATCAAGAGGTCGATATATTTAATGGAACCCTGATGGACAATCTCGTTTACGGCAGACCAAACGCGACCTTTGTTGAAGTTAAGGAAGCCTGTGCGATCGCTAGCGTTGATGAGTTTTTGCATCTATTACCGCATGGCTATAACACCATCGTTGGGGAGAGAGGTGTAAGGCTCTCTGGCGGTCAACGTCAGCGATTGGGCATTGCGCGGGCGTTGCTAGTCAATCCCGACATTCTTGTGTTTGATGAGGCGACTTCTAGTCTCGACTACGAATCGGAGCGATCGATTCAACTTGCGATGCGTCGAATTCAAGGAACCCGTACCACGATTGTGATTGCTCACCGTCTTAGTACTGTGCGTGAAGCCGATAAAATTGTGGTTTTAGATCAAGGTCAAGTTGTGGAAATTGGCTCACATCAACAGCTTTTATCTCAAGGTGGCATTTATCATCGCTTACATTCGCTACAAGAAACAGGAGAGTTGTTATAAACCCAAAAGATGAGAGGCAGCGCGAAGCGCTGCCTCTCATCTTTTGGGTTTTGGTTGTTAACCAGCTTTAACTTGATCCTGACCATACCAACGCTGAGCTAAATCATCTAACTGATCCAAAATAGTCATAAGTTCCTTAGCCCTCTCAGTTAATCCATAGGTTACTTGAGGCGGAACCGTTGGCTCATAGTGGCGATATAAAATCCCTTCCTGCTCTAACATGCGAAGGCGTTCGGTGAGCATCTTTGTAGAAATACCTTCTATTTTGCGCTTCAAAGCTCCAAACCTTGTTGGTCCCGAATTTGATAGAACCCACAAAATATACATAGTCCAAGGCCCCGACAATAAGTTTGTTAAAGCACTCACGGGACAAGGATTAAGTTCTTTTGATCGCTGCACCATTACTAGTTACCTGAAAGTTCCTATTAGTTACGAAAAAGTACCTACTTTACTTTCGTAGGTAGTTACTTTTAGTATCTAATCATAACCCACATAACCAACTCAAACAACTCACAGAGGTTGATATGACAAAGATCGCCATTGTTTATTTTTCTGGTTCTGGTCACACGCACTTAACCGCCGAAGCGATCGCATTAGGAGTTCGCAAAGCTGGCGATCATGTTGACTTACTTCGCATTACAGGGGAGCAAATCACCAACGGTCGTTGGCAAAATGACGAGATTATGGCAAAGCTTAATCAAGCTGATGCGATCATCTTGGGTACTCCAACCTACATGGGCGGAGTCGCCGCTCAATTCAAAGCATTTTTGGACGCAACCAGTTCTGCTTGGTTTACCCACCAATGGAAAGATAAAATTGCTGCGGGATTTACCCACTCTAGTTCTCCCAGTGGCGATAAGCAGGGCACTCTAATTTATTTATCTATCTATGCAGCGCAGCATGGCATGGTATGGATAGGTGCAGGAGAACAGCCAAGCTCTTATCAGGGGAAAACGGATGGAGTTAACCGATTGGGTTCCTTCCTTGGCGTTATGGGGCAAACTACTATGAATCTATCTGGAGGAGATCCAGTTCTAGATTCAGGAGATCGCTTAACCGCAGAATATTTTGGACAACGTATTGCTCAAGCTACAAAGCGTTGGCATCTAGAAAAAGTAGCGATCGCTGCTTAAGAAACCATTTACTCACTTCCCATCCAAGAATGAGTGGTGAGGCGCTTCGCGCCTCACCACTCATTCTTGGGTTAACCTACGGTAAAATAAGACTTTCAGGGTATTTTTGCGTAAGTCCTATATTTATTGAGAAGGTAGTACATGTCAAAATCTATTGCTACTTATTGGAATCCATTGCTCCTAGACAATAGTCATAAATGGAAGCCAATTCTTGGTCTGGAAGGAATGGCTGAAGAATTGACCTTGAGCTTAGATCCAGACACAGGCGAGTACACACGCTTAACTCTATTTCATCCTAATGCAGATACAACTGCTTTTGGTGGCAAAAGTCATCCCTATCCTGAAGAAGTATTCATCGTCAGTGGTCGCCTTTACGATCGCGCTTTTGATATATGGTTGGAAAGTGGGCATTATGCCAGTAGACCACCTCACGAAATTCATGGCCCATTTAAGACCGATATCGGATGCGTTGTGCTAGAAATATCCTTTCCTAATCGGGTTGAATAAGAGATGAGAAATCAAGTTTGGTATGTGGCGACTCTGATCGGAATTATGTGCCTGATTCGGTTTGGGCTGGGTGCGATCGGTTATATCGATCCACATTGGCTGATGCAACAACTAGGCGCTCCCTTAGATGCCAATCTACAAATGCCATATATCATTCGGGTGTGGGCAATTAGAGATATGGTCTTAGCCATTTTAGTAATATTTTCCAATCAGGCTGCGATCAAAGTACTTTTATGTGCTTGCATCGCTATTGATCTGACTGACGTTTGGTCAGCACATTTGAGTGGTTTAGAAGGACTTTTCAGCGCAACAGATATATGGTCATTAAAACTTACTGCGATCGCAGCCTTGCTCCCTGAATCTACTGCCTTGGCGTTAATCATGCGAAGATCTAGCCAAATACATGAAAAATAAGCTTACATTGCTATAAGTAGCCAAAAGTTGTACCGTCCTCTGCTTGAGCTGAGGTAATTACAGCGACAAATGAGATACGGTACATAATGCTGTATCTCATTTGTCGCTATATCATTTAGCCTATTAGGTGAATGCAAGAAACTTTTTGTAAATTACAATCGTCTTTCATTTCATTAACGTACTATGTTGCAGACAACTTAATAAACACCAGACCAAATTTAGATTAAGTATTTAGATTTAGTCCTAGTTGAATTTGTCAGAATCTCTAAAGATACGATCTAAATTTTGCTAACCACACATAGCCTGATATTTTCTGGGAATTTTATGAGCCGTCCTTTGAAACTTGTTTTTGAATCTGTATCTGTCTCCATATTGGCAGCAGTAATCACAGTCGCCACAGTGATGCCTAGCTTCGCTGCCGATCCATTCCGTTCCTCAAATGCTAGGGCGATCGGTAGTGAAACCCAGAAAGCCTTTGAATTAATGTTCAAAGAAGGAAATTACACGGCAGCAGTAAAGCAGTTGGATTTAGCTGTCAGAACTGAAGCCAGCGATCCACTCCTATTTGCTTTAAGGGCTTCTACTGCCTATGCCAAAGAAGACTACTTGGTAATGCAGGATGCTGGTAAGCGAGTTCGATCTAACGCCCAAGCTTTGAAGGGTATAGATAACCTTAGATCCTATATGTATATCGCCGTAAGTGATTTGATTGAGGCGGGATTCATTGTTAAAACTGAAGGCTTGTCTAGTGCTCCTAAAGCTTTACCACTGGTGCAAAGTGTTTTTGACAATATCCAAAAAGCTAAGGATATTGACCCCAACGATCCTGAACTAAATTTGATTAAGGGCTATATCGATATGCTAATTGCATCGGTGTTGCCTCTATCGGATCTTGAAACGGCATTGGAGAGTCTAAAGCAATATGCAGCGCCAGATTATCTAAAATGGCGTGGTATTGCTCTTGCCTATCGTGATGCGCGTAAACCTGATCTTGCATTAGATGCCGTGAATAAGGCTCTAGTCTCTGCTCCAAATAACCCAGAGCTACATTACCTGAAGGGACAGGTGTTATGGATGCAAGGCGGTAGCAATATTCTGACTGCCAAGAAGCAGTTTGAACTGGCTCTAAGTAAGTCCAAGCAAATGAATCCCAGTTTATTAGCAGAAATTCGTCAGCAATGCCGTAACATTTCGGGCGGTGCAACCTGTCCTGAACAGACCAAGTAAAGGCATTTCTCGTAAGAATCCCCATCATCTAGACATAATTCGGACTTACCCCCTTTAATTCCCCCTTTCCAAGGGGGAAAACTAGAAATCTTGTTCCCTCCCCTTTTCAAGGGGAGGGCTAGGGTGGGGTAAATTTTAAAGGTATTATAAAAAAGTAGGGTCAATTCATGAATTGACCCTACTTTTTTATACAAATCAAAAATAAAACTCATGGCGCAAGACATTAAACTGATCGTGGTAGATATCGATGGCACGATTAGCGGTGATGCCAATCAGGTCAATGATGCAGTTAAGCAAGCGGTGAAAGCGGCTCAATCAAAGGGTGTCAAAGTCGCGATCGCAACGGGTAGAATGTATCGCTCGGCTGTCCGATTTCACGAATTGATTGCCTCTGATATGCCATTGATTTCCTATCAAGGCGCATTCATTAAAGATCCCAAAACCGATGAATTAGTTGGACATTGGCCAGTTGACCTTAAACAAGCGCTCTCTTTACTCGATGATTTGGGAGAATTTGCGACTAATGATAAACTATCGATTCATATCTATGTAAATGATGAACTCTATGTTCGCAAGATGACAGCGCAAACCCAAGCCTATGCCGAACGCTCTAAAGTTGGGGTCAAGGTAGTTGGTGACTTGCGTGAATTCCTGACTAGTGAAAGTACAGACCATCCGCCGACCAAGATTTTGGCTTTGAGTGATACCGCTGAATTAGTGACGGAAATGTTGCGAGTACTCAAAGATCGCTATACGCCACAACAACTTTATCTCACCAAATCTGTAGCAACATTCTTTGAAGCAACCAATCCGATCGCAAATAAAGGAACTGCCGTAAAGCATTTAGCTGAGAATATTTTGGGATTTGACCGATCGCAGGTTTTAGCGATCGGTGATAATTTCAATGATTTAGAGATGATCGAATATGCAGGCATCGGCGTGGTGATGGGAAATGCTCCTGAAGGATTGAAGCCTCTTGGGGATTGGGTTGCCCCAACTGTTGAGAATGATGGAGCGGCTGTAGCGATTGAAAAATTTGTGCTATAAATCCTAAATATAAAAAGAGTGCTAAAGCACTCTTTTTATATTTAAATCCCAATGATATAGCTATGCTAGAACCTCAAGCAATTGTTAATCAACGCTATCAATTAGAACGTCAACTGGGACAGAATGCAGGACGTGAGACTTGGCTAGCCAAGGATTTGCAGAAAGAAAATGAATTGGTTGTGGTCAAGTTATTGGCTTTTGGTGGTAATGTCCAATGGGAAGACCTCAAATTATTTGAGCGTGAAGCAACTGTACTCAAAGCGCTAGATCATCCATGTATTCCTAAATATCGAGATTATTTTTCGATTGATGATCGCTCACTATGGTTTGGGTTGGTGCAGGAATATATTCAAGGGGATTCTTTGCGTGAACATATTGCCAAGGGACATAAATTCACTGAATCGCAAGTTAAGAAAATTGCGATCGCAATTTTAGAGATTCTGATCTATCTCCATGAACTCAGCCCCCAAGTTCTCCATCGCGATATTAAGCCTAGTAATTTAATCTTGACTGAAAGTGAAGGAGAAGCTCCAACTATCTATCTAGTAGATTTTGGCGCAGTTCAAGATAAAGCATCGGCTGAAGGCAAATCCTTCACAGTTGTGGGAACCTATGGCTATGCGCCGATGGAGCAATATGGCGGTAGGGCTGTAGCCGCATCCGATCTCTATGCTTTGGGTGCAACGCTGATTTTTTTACTGACGGGAATATCACCTGCGGATTTACCACAGGATGATGACGCGAGGATAGTTTTTAGCGATCGCACTAGCGCTAGTCTTCATCTCTTAAAATGGATTCAAAAATTAGTAGAGCCAACCGTCAAAAAACGCTATGCTTCTGCCAGAATAGCTTTGCAAGCTATACGTGAATCCGTTCAAACTCCCCTCCCTCTGACTGCTCCACCTGCTCCATTAGTATCAATGAAGCAATCTAGTCCTGTTGAATCCAGTCGATTTTCCAGTTCTACTCGTATTTATTTCCCTCCAGATAATTGCAGTTTTCAGGTGTCAGCTTCTTCAACTAATCTCAAAATTATAAATCCTTCGAGAATTTTTACAGTGATCTGGACTTGGATAGTAGTGGGATTGATTGCTGCTTTTGCATCTCCATTTTTGCTTAAGATTTGGAATTATGCTATGCAGCTAAATGATTTGAGATTCTATGCTGCTGGCGCTTTGATATTAATTTACGGCGTTGGTTTATTGCTCAGCTTTACCTTCCGCTTTTTTGAAACTGTAACCCTAGAAATTACAGAACAAGAAACTTGGTTTATAAAGTCCATATTTGGCAAAACTTCTTGGCAAATTAAAGTTCCCACCAGTGCATTCTCAGGAGTGGAACCAAAGTGGCGAATGATCGAGAAACGAAATAGTGGAATTTTAGA
Organism: Pseudanabaena sp. BC1403; assembly: GCF_002914585.1. NCBI lineage: Bacteria > Bacillati > Cyanobacteriota > Cyanophyceae > Pseudanabaenales > Pseudanabaenaceae > Pseudanabaena > Pseudanabaena sp. BC1403. Next base: position 21,830 of record NZ_PDDM01000037.1, on the reverse strand, counting down.
TAATCTAATTTGGTTAGCTAGCGACCATAATGAAGATAATTCTAGAAAAGCAAATGTATTTTTGTGGCTAAGTGGAAAGAAATACACTTTAGCTAATGATGATATTAGACCAACGGAAGTTAATTGGTTGATTGAAGTGATTGAGGAGTTCTTACATGATATTAGGAGAAAATAATGCCGCGATCGCATTTTAAATGCTTGAAATATTTGCCTTTCTTTTGGCTTTTTGCAATTGCGATCGCAGGTTGCTCAAATCCCTTCACGACAGCAAAAGCACCTGATCAAATACGACTGGGAACTTTCAATCTTGAAAATTTTGACGGACTAAATACTGAGAAATTAGAAGCCGTAAGCCAGATTATAGAACGGAATTTTGATGCGATCGGTTTGCAGGAAGTCAGCCCAATTGCTGCTGACAAGCTGAAAGAAAAGCTTAACAAATACAAACAATGGGACTTTATTTTAGGAGAGACAGGCGGTAAACAGAGGATCGCAATGTTCTATCGTAAGGATGCGATCTCTGCTCAAAAAGTAACCGAATGGCGACAGGTGAATATAACGAGGACTTTGCGATCGCCCCTTGTGACCTATCTCAAAGCTGGTAAAAATTTCGACTTCACATTAGTCGTTGTGCATCAGAAAGGTGGTGGAGGCAAAGATGCCGATCGCTTACGTCAAAATCAAAGCGTTCTTCTGCGCAAAGAAGTAGATAACTATCAAAAAGATACGCAGTCCGATCCCGATCTTATTCTTGTAGGTGATTTCAATAGTCCGACATGGGCTGACCAAAATCGTGGATTGCGTGATGCACCACTGACTTTTTTGACGAAAGCGATCGAAACTGATGCAAAAGAGAACTGCTTAAAAAAGCGCGGTCAGCCGAAAACGATAGATGGTCGTCCTAGATATTCCAATCGTGGCATTGGTTGCGTCATCGATCATATCGCTATTTCTAAAGCTCCCAAGGGTGCAGAAGAAGAATATATTCCTCAGTCAATACAAATTCTCGATCCGCAAAAGGATCTTGGATTTGATAGCGATCGCACCTATTTTGCAAAAGTCTCCGATCACTTACCCGTGCGAGCAATCTTTCGTGCAAAATAAATAGAAGTGTTGAAAAACGACACTTCTACTTATTTTTTGCGTTCTGGCAGTAAATGTAAAAGGGAAGGAATAACTGAAATAACGACGATCGCCAAGGTAATTGGAAGCAAATATTTATCAACATCGGGAATACTCTTGCCAAGTAAAAATCCTAATGTACATAGACCAAATGTCCAGACTAATCCCCCCAGTAGATTGAACTTAAAGAAGGTGGCATAGTCCATCTTGCCGATGCCTGCCACGATTGGCGCAAAGGTGCGGACTACAGGCATAAAACGCGCTAGAACAATTGTTTTTTTGCCATGCTTGTCATAAAACTTTTGGGCTTTGACAATATGATTCTTATGAAAAAACAGAGAATCTTCTTTAGAGAATAATTTATGCCCAAAGCGCTTACCAGTAGCATAACCAACGTTATCACCAACTACCGCACAAATAAAGCATCCAGCCATCAGCGCAAAGATATTGAGGAAACCTTGCGAAGCCAAAAAGCCTGCGGCAAATAGAAGTGAATCTCCTGGCAAAAAGAAACCGACAAATAGACCTGATTCGGCAAAGATAATTGACCAAATTGCCAGATGCCCACCCCAAAAACCTAGTGATTCAACTAATTGCTTCGGTTCTAAAATACTCACGCTAACTTAAATACCTCAATTAAATCTTTTTGTCATATTGCACCCTATAAAGCAAGGCAAAATATTTCAACAGTTTGCGATCAAAAGAAACAGAATAAATTTTTTAAAAACGTTGCAAAGCAACGTTTTTAAAAAATTTATCGTTTTGGGGTTGACCGTAAAGAGCTGTAATTTTTTGATGAGTTTATAGTCCCGAAGGTAAACCTGTGGGCTTGCCCTTAATGCTGGTGACAATTCTGCCCCAGCCAGCTTCACCGCCACCATCCCAAAAAATTTGCTGCATTACTGCATAGCTATAGGGATCATAAGCGCCGCCAACGCCCACATCATAGCTGTCACTAGCACCATGACGAGTACCGTAAGGATCATGAACTAGCCAGACTTTTTTGACAGGATCATGTCCGACAATCACGCAAATATGACCACTGCCTTTGTAGGCAAATCCCACCACTACAGGGATATTCGCCTTGAGCGATAGTAATACGTCTTTGGCGGAAAGGGAATAGCTAAAGTAAGAGTTAATGCCAAGTTCCTTCAAAGCCCATGTTTGCGCATCATGATCGGTAGTATCACCATACTTACCTACCAGTCGCATATAGACTGACTCTGGCTCTGGAAACCCCTGTGCTTTAGCCATTGTGGTTAAAGCTCCATTCAGTACAAAATCGGCTAGCATCGTATTACTAGTCGTATTACATTGTCGCCAACCAGCGCCGAATATCGCCTGATCATTGTCTAGTTGTGAGCAATATTTGACTGGTAACTTGATTAACTGATTGAGATCTTCTCCTTCAATCTTGATGTGAGGATCATATGCATAGACCTTCTGCAATTTAGATTTGCCATCCATAGCAGGAAAGGGTGAGGCAAGGGTTAGCAAAAGATGTTGATTACGATCAGGGCTATATTCAGTAACAAAAAATTCTTGCCCCTTTTTGACGAGAATTTTCTCGGAATCGGCTAAATCTGTAGAGCCAAGCAGCTTTTTCTTGAGAAAAGTATCCGCTTCGGCGATCGCTTTGGGCATAGGACAACCTCAGAATAAATGCGATAACGCTATAAATCATCGCATATCATCTATAAAATATAGCGAAATATAGCTTTTGCTATAAACCCAAGAAGTGAATAGAGGCGCTATTCACTTCTTTGTTAGCATGACTGTGTTTGGGCTTTGCTGCTAAATAGCTAAGCAAAATTAAATATAAACCCCAAAAATCTGTACCGCCCGCGTAGCGGGCGGTACAGATTTTTGGGGTTTATATTGTCCTGAGTTCCTTAATGCTATAAATATTTGGTAATCTCCATAGGAGAGTTAGCAATCAAATCTACCCCATGAGTTCGCAGCTCCTCCTCAGTGCCATAACCATATGTAACACCGATCGCTAATAGTTGGTTCTTTTTAGCCCCGATCGCATCATGGGAGCGATCGCCCACCATCACTGTTTTGGTAGGGCTCAAATTTTCAGCGAGAAGAATATGGCGAATTAGTTCTCCTTTGTCACTATGCGTTCCATCTAGCTCACTACCATAAATACCATCAAATAGAGAAGTCAGTTCAAAATGATCAATAATCCGCTTGGCAAACACATGGGGTTTTGACGTGGCAATGTAGGTTTGATAACCTGCGGTGCGAATGAGTTTTAGAGTTTCAGGAATTTGTGGATACAGCACATTCTCAAATAGACCAACTGTGGCAAAGCGATCGCGATAAAGGGTAATGGCGCGATCGATCATTATTTGATCGGTAGTTTGTAGTAGTTTTGCCAAACTGACTGTCAATGGTGGTCCAATGCACCAAAGGAGTTGATCGGTTTCTGGTGCATCGTAGTCAAGTTGGTTGAGAGCATATTGAATACAAGTTGTAATCCCAATTTTGGGATCGGTTAAAGTTCCATCAAGATCGAATAATACTGTATCCATATGCTGTCATTTTATCTATAAGTACCTGTGCAGAAAAATTCCCAACCCCGTAAGGTTGCGCCCCTGCGGGGCGCAACCTTACGGGGTTGGGTTTGGGATTAATAGAGAATCTCGGCAAAGTCTATCTACAGCTTTTAACATTGTTGGTAATCGATGATTACCATGCATTTTTTTTATAAAATCTCTTGCTTCAGATTCCTCAACACCGATCGCAGTTACATATAGTGGACGATTACTATCATTCCTATACACCTCCGATTCAGTGGGGATATCTTTGTAGCGACTTTTTGCTACGCCAATTACAGCAACTTGTGTATTCAGTGCATTGTATAGGTGATAACCTAACCCAGCCTTTTGATAGCGATCGAGATAGACATAACCATCAATCACAATGATCTTAGGGAGTTGGGGGAGTTTTTCTAAAAGCAGCAAAATAATTGGCATCTCGCGTTTATAAAACTCCCCTGGTTGATATTCTTCAACTTGATCGACTTCAGTGATGAATGTGCTGTCAGGGGCATGATCTTCCCAATCATTAAAGGCAATTCCTGCTGCTACAGCTTTCCCATCTCGATAATCAACATCAACCGCAAATATCATTTAAGCACCTTCATTAAGTGGTTACACTTGACCACAGGGTAAATACACAGTAAAGCAACTCCCCACACCTAATTCACTAGTTACTTCTATTTTGCCACTATGCAATTCAACAATCCGTTTGACAAAAGCTAAACCTAGCCCCAGCCCATTATATTTACGATTAAGGCTAGTATCAGTTTGACCGAATGGTTGAAATAATCGATCAAGTTTGTCTGGAGAGATCCCGATACCTGTATCCTTAATGGCAATCCTAATCAAAGACTTCTGCTCAATTTGATGTTCATGCGTCACTTCCAAAGTGACATGCCCATTTTCTGGAGTAAATTTTATCGCGTTTCCAAGCAAATTAACCAAAGCCTTAAAAATACGTCGTTCATCTAACAGCATCAAAGGTAGCTCATCTTGAATTTTTGATTCCAGCTTAATCCGCTTTTTCACAGCATCCTTTTGAATCTGTTCTAGAACAATATAACAAATTGAAGAGATATTCATCATTCCAAGCTGTAATTCAAACCGCCCAGCCTCTAGCATTGATAAATCGATGATATTATTAATCAGTCTTAATAAATGATTGCCACTACTATTAATAACTTGTAAAGCCTCTACTTGCTCAATATTAACCGAGCCAAGGATCTCTTCCTTTAAACATTCTGAGAAGCCTAAAATCACATTAAGGGGATTACGGAGTTCATCTCTAATAATCGAGAGAAACATGTTTTTGATCCGTGATTCTTGATTTTCCTTTTGTTTAGAGCTATAGGTTGTCAAGGCTATTTTAATAGTCGCAAGGAGCTGCGCACTTAGAAATGGCTTAACCACATATCCCATCGGATTAGTAAGCTGAGCACGTTTTAAGGTCTCTGCATCAGAGAAAGCTGAGAGATAAACGATAGGAATATCACAGAAAGATTGCGTAAACTTAGCAACATCTATCCCATCTATTCTTCCTTTGATCCGAATATCTAGCAAGACTAAATCGGGAGAAAATTCTAAGATTTTTTCGATCGCTGTTTCGCCATCAGATGCGATCGCACAGATAATATAACCTTCATCTCGAAGTATGTGAGAGATATCTTGCGCAACCAGTCTTTCATCTTCAACTATTACTACTTGGACACTCAATATTTTGACCTCTTTTGTAAGCCGCTGCTTACAAATAAACCTTTAAATTATACTTCTATGTTTTGAATCTAAATTGTATAGCAACACTAACTATGGTTATAGTTTCTCAATATCTCCCTTGTAACCTATATTCAGCAGATATTCTGGGTAAAAAAATATTTATAGTAATGTAAACTTTATTTAGAACATAAAATCCAAAAGAGTAATGGCGGCGCTAAGCGCCGCCATTACTCTTTTAGGTTTTGATTTGTCCTAAGCAAAGCTTACATTACTATATCTGCAAAATCTGCACCTAAAATGCCGTCCCAACATCATGCTGAGATTTTAGGGATTGCTATATAGTGACATCAATAAACTTTAGACAACAGGAAAAAGTAATTGAAATTTCGTTCCCTTCTCGCCATTATAGAGAAGACTTCCTTCAAGTTGATCTGTTAAGCTATGGACTAGCTGCATCCCTAAACTCTCTGTGTTTGTTAGGTCAAGACCTAGAGGAAGACCAATACCATCATCCGACACTATTAAATGATATTGGGTTGCAGTTTGAGTTAATTGAATATTGATTTCACCAGAACCGTGAGGGAATGCATATTTCAAGGTGTTTGATATTAACTCATTGATGATTAAACCTAAAGGAATTGATTGCTCTAGAGGTAAGAAAATGTTAATGACATCCAATTTATATTCAATATGTTCAGAATGATTGACATAGCATTTAAATAGATTAGCCATTAATTCAGAAATATAGTCTCGGAAGTTGATGTTAGCAAGATCTTCATTGTTATGAAGTTGGGCATGAATTAGCGCCATAGATTGAATACGATTTTGATAGCCATCAATCAAGACTCTTAATTCAGGTGTGGTTTTGCGGAACTGCATTCTCAGAAGGCTCGACATCACTTGCAAGTTATTTTTGACCCGATGATGCACTTCCTTGAGCAATACTTTTTTCTGATGCAGTTCATTAGCTAATTGGAGGTATAGGGTTTCTTTGTCCGCAAGTTCTTCTTGCACCTGCTGATAAAGGCTAGCTTGTTGAATCGCGAACGCAAGTTGATTACTGATTTGCTGAACTAAACTAATTTCCTCTATTTCCCAATGACGAGGGGCTGAGCATTGATGAATACAGAGCAGTCCCCATAAATCATTACCATTTAGTATGGGAACGACTAGGTTTGCGCGAATTTGAAATATTGACAAAATATCAATATGACATGGCGTAAGCCCTGCATTGTATATATCATTTACAACCTGAAATCTACCGAGACGATATGATTCGGCATATTCTCCCCCGAAGCGATCCTCATAAACTTTAGCTGTGATAACTGAATCAAATTCATCAACCACAGATTCTGCAACAAATTCGCCATCATTAAAATTAGAATTTGGCAAAAATTTGAAGATGCCAACCCGATCAGCTTGCAAAAATTGGCGGATTTCTAATGTGGCAGTATCAAAAATAATATGCAAATCAAGGGATTTACGAATTCGCTGCATGAGATCATGTAATAAAGACTCTCGATCTGCTTGTTGACGAATTTGCTGTTCAGCGCGTTGGCGATCGCGTAATTCAATCTGTAATTGCTGGAATAGGTTGGCTTGTTGAATGGCGATCGCAAATTGGCTGGATAATTGTTGTAAAAGCTCTATTTCCCATTCTTGCCACTGTCGAGGGCGATCGCATTGATGAGCAATCAGCAGCCCCCAAAGTTGTTGATCCTGAATAATTGGAACAATAAGTATGGCTCTAACTTGAATTTCTCGGAGAATCTCTATCAAAGAAGAGGCGGAAGATTGAGACTCAATATCCTCTAACGCATATATTTCTCCATGAGAGAAACTGTCATACATCTCTTTTGTAAAAATTTCCACAGAGTAGATATTATCTAATATTGAGGTAAATTCAGAAGATCTAGATTCTGCTATTACGGCTCCTGTAGCATTAGCATATATCTGATAAACCAAAACCCGATCTGATTGCAAGACTTGGTGTATTTCGGCAACCGTTGTATTGAGGATTTCTTCGAGGTTAAGCGAGGCGCGAATATGTTGAGAGATTACGCTTAAGAGTCTTTGGCGATCTGTCTGCTGTTGTAACTGTATTTCCGCAAGTTTGCGATCGGTAATGTCCAAAATAATACCATGACGAACAATCGAGCCTTTTCTCCGATCGTTCGCAATACTATCTTTGTCAATCTTTTCTGGCAAAGAGCTTACCCGTAGCCATTTGAGCTTACCTGATGGCGTAATAGCTCTCCATTCATGATTAGAAGGTGTCATCGTCTCAGTACTATACTTAGATGCGGCAAAAAAGCCTGCTCGGTCATCGGGATGGAGCTGCATTTCAAGTAATTTAGGATCTTGTAGAACCTGTTCAACCGTCACTTCATTGATTTTTTCGACTCCTGAACTAATGTATTCAAAATAATAGGAACCTACTGGAGGTTTAATTACTGTAAATATATACCCTGGAAGAGATAGAGCAATCCGTTCAAATCTTTTCTCACTTTGTCTTAGTCTCTCTTCTACAAGTTTATAATTGCTAATATCTCGAACTAGTAATAAAACCTCATCTTCAGTATAGGGAACAATCCTTACTTCCTCGATTTGAGTTCTGCCATCAACCTCAAAGCTCTGTTCGTAAACCTGAATGGAATTAGTATCTAAGGCTTTGTGAACATGCTCAAGACGACTTTGGGCTAAATCATGAGAGAAAAGTTGGAAGACATCTAGTCCTACCATATCAGTATTTCTAGCAATGACATAAAACTGAGGACTGGCGAGAAATTCCAGAAAAAAACCTGCTCGGTTCATCCGCATGATTAAGTCTGGAATTGCTCTAATTAAGGCTCGGTGATGAGATTCACTTCTTTGTAATGCTTCTTCAGAGCATTTGCGATCGCGCAGTTCTTGCTGTAGTTGCTGATAAAGTTGTTGCTCTCGTTGTAACTGTTGCTCCAAATTAGCCTCACTGCGATCGCGCTCAATCGCAATACCAACCGCATAAGCAGTGTTTTTGATCACCTTGATTTCTTCTAAAGAAGGCGTGAGTAATTCCCGATAATATAAAACAAAAAAACCTAACACTTGCTTCCCATCACGGGCTAATATCGGTGTTATCCAACAAGTTCTTAATCCATTCATTAAAGCTAAGTCTTGATATTCTTGCCAATGATGATTATCAATATCACCAATATTGATAGTTCTCCCATCAATATTATTACCAAAGATGGTTTGTACTTCATCAATAGAAAGCCCGCTGATGGCTTGATTGAAATTTTCTGGTAAGCTCGGAGCCGCAGGGCTATTTAATCTACCTTGATCATCAAAAAACAAAATAGAACATAGGGCATCAGGAATATCTAGCTCAATTATTTGGCAAAGTAAGTTAAACTTCTCCCAAATTATATCTCCCATCGCAATACAGCCTAGACATCGGTTTTGCATCTCCAGCAATGCCGATGAAAAATTGTGGATGAGGTTTGTTTTTTGTTCTGCTTGGGCGATCGCGTTCCGCAACGCAGAGAAAATTAATTCCTTGGTAAGAGTTTCTTTAACTAGATAATCCTGATAATCTTGCCCTATAAGCGATACTAATTCCTCGTTTGCTTCACTTACCAAAATCACTACAGGAATTTGTTTGGAAATCAATTGTTGCAGAACCTTTTTCCCATCTAGATTTGGCAACTCCCAATCTAGTAAAATGCAGTCAGGAGCTTCTTGAAGATAAATTTCTAAAGATTTTAATAAGGCAGATTCACATTGCTGAATTTGGTAGCGATTTTGGCGATGCTCTACGATAGTTGTTCCCTTAGACGGTACAAGGTTTTTATGCACAAGCTCGTCATAGCTATCTGTAATGATTAAGACTTTGCTTTCAGAGCTAGCTAAGGATTTGTTCATTCAACCTAATTTAAGTAAGTGAAATACCATTAATGTCAATATTATAAAATACAACTCACTAAATGCATAAATGATAGAAGAACTGCACCAAATTGGCGATGTTGTGTGCGATCGCTACAGCATCATTTCAGTACTGGGGCGCGGTGGCATTATTTGAACGCGAAGCTAAGGTTTTAGCTAGTCTCGATCATCCGCAAATTCCTAAATATCTCGATTATTTCTATATTGATTTGGAGAGCGATCGCCGATTTTATCTGATTCAATTTAGTTGATTTAGGTGCAGTGCTATATGAGTATCATCCTTTTGTAGGATGATGATATACGGTGATAAAGACTAGACTCTGTTTCACAGATTTAGACTGATAAACATCAGTATATGGTCAACTGATGGAGGTAATATTATGAGTACTGAGGAAGCCACTATTGCGGCGTTACAAAATCGCATCAAATATCTAGAAGCACATCTCCATCTAGCTTTACAGGTTTTGACTGACTTGGAAAATGATTCTCAAAATGTTATAAAATCCTTGAATTTCCAGCATCAATCTCAGACTATAGACATAATTCCCACTAGCAAAATTGAACTGCCTACGTTTTTACATGCACGTACATGGAAACATGATTATCCCCATGTAGTAAATCATGCAAATTCACGCGATCGCTTAGTAGCTAACGCTTCTTAAGCCTTCAGAAATTATTTTTACAGCGCTTTGCGCTCAAACCCGAACCAAGAATTTTTTTGAAAGTGTTGCAAAGCAACACTTTCAAAAAAATTCTTGGTTCTTTTGATCTGAAATTGCTGTACAAGAGATATCGGACTTTCAGAAAATATCCCTTGTGAAAAGAAGAGAATTAATGTGAAAATTGCTATATTAATTCGTGGATTAAGACTATGGAACTGGAAGACTTTTTTGCTTTAGTACATCCTGCGATCGCAATTATTGTGGTGTTCCCATTGATTGGCATTGTCACAAATCGCGCTTGGCTAGTTCGCCAGCGCCGCTTACAAGTCATTGATGGCGAAAAAAGCAAGATTCCCCCAATTGTAGGATCTGAGCATGTAGCGATCGGTAATTGGTTGAGCATTTCAGTCGTAGGTGTTGCCCTCTTGGGCATGGCTTATCCGATTTTTTCCAAGTTTCTCAAAAATGATGTCTTCTCCAAAGATTCTTTACGCGCTTTTTCTGTAGTAGCTATTTTCATCGCCACAACTGCTGCATTCACATTTCTGTTTAAAGCAAAGGTCAAAATCTGGCGAAATATTTTTGCAGCTTTAACATCGGTTGGATTAATTGTGTTAGGGGCACAGCCAGAAGTATTTCGCCGTGACAGTGAGTGGTTCTTTTCCCATTATTACTATGGCATCGCGGCGGCTATATTAATGATTATTTCGGTTGCCATTACTCAAGATATCTATAAGGATAAACAAAATCGCTGGCGGAATATCCATATAATTCTTAACTGTTTTGCTTTGCTGCTCTTTATCGGACAGGGAATGACTGGTTCTAGAGACTTACTCTCAATTCCTTATACTTGGCAAAAAGAATATCTTAAACCTTGTGATTCTAAAACTAGAACCTGTCCTAAATCCACAGCATTTTACGTTCCAATTAATCGATAGATAGTGGCTAGGATTGGTAGCGCTTCGCCTCCCTAATCCTAGTACTCAAGTCCTGCATCTTTCTTAGTAAGAAACCATTTAAGAATTACTTTCTGCGGTCAAAAGCCCTAAGAGATCCCCCTCAATCCCCCTTAAAAAGGGGGAAGAATTAAATTCTCCCCCCTTTTTAAGGGGGGCTGGGGGGGATCTAGACAACTTTTAAATGGTTTCTAAGATTTTTAAGTTTGCCTTGGAAAACTTAAAAATCTTGTAGCCCAATTAAACCGCAAAATGCTGTAATGAAAATTAGTAATATCCAGAACATCTTAAACCGTATTCCAAGTTCGATTTATCTCGCTATTGCTGTTTTGATTTTTGCATCCTCTAACTCGATTACGCGGATACTTAATGACATTGGGCTACATAATTTAATCGATGGCAGAAATCCGATCTCCCTCTGCAACGTCCTATTTGTTGGCAATATTTGCGGCTTGGGGTTAATGATTCCGCTCTTTTACCGTGACTGGAGTCCAGCAATTCTCAAATCAATTACGCGCAAAGATTGGATTAGTTTAACTATTACGAGTATTTTTACTGGAGCGATCGCCCCTGCTTTGATATTTACGGCGATTGGCAATACAAGTATTGCTAATGTTGTCTTGATTGGTCGTATTGAGCCAATCTTAACGCTTATATTGAGTGTTTGGCTGTTGGGACTCAGGCTCGATGTTTGGACAATTGCAGGTTCTTTAGCTTCCTTGGGTGGTGTGGTAGTTACTATCCTTTTAGGAGGATTAGGAACAATGATGACGATGGCAGGATTCCAAATTGGAACTGGCGAAATTTTTATAGCGATCGCATCGGTTATTACTGCTATTTCGTCAGTTACTAACAAGCTACAATTGCAATCTATTCCTTTAGGGATTTTCACGATTTATCGCAATCTATTGGGAACCGTAATTTTCTTTGTAATTGCCAATGTTTTGTACGGGAAAGAACATTTTGCTGATGCTTTTACTCCTTTACTTTGGCAATGGATGCTCCTCTATGCACTGGTAATCGTTGTTATTGCTAGGCTTTGTTGGCTTGAAGGTTTAAAAAAAGCTACACCAACAGAACTTAATTTAGCAACTTCGCTAAATCCGATTCTCTCAATTTTTATGGCTTATGTGATTTTGAGTCAAGTTCCTACCCTAGCTCAATATTATGGTTTAAGTTTATTAATCATTGGTGTTATCTTGAATTTTATTGGCAATCAACATCAAGGCAAGATGAAGCAAAAGGTTACTAAATCTACTGACATCGAAAAAATGGATACAGCGATCGGTTTTCGAGGTGTGTGAAATAAAAAAGGAGCGCTTTGCGCTCCTTTTTTATGGTTTTGGGTTTCAATTTACAAAAGTGTGACAACACTTTTGTAAATTGGCATTAGACTTCGCCTATATACTTCAGCACAACCACACTTAACGGCGGCGCTGTCACATCGACTGAATAGGGCTTGCCATGACTGCCGTAGTCATCGGAATATTTGCCGCCAAGATTGCCGACACCGCTACCACCGTAGATCGGGGCATCACTATTAAGAACTTCTTTATAGAAGCCCTTTTCAGGAACACCGACACGATAGTTGTGATGGACAACAGGCGTAAAGTTGCAGACCACCAACACAAACTCACCATCTAGACCTTTACGCAAGAAAGAGATTACTGAGTTTTTGGTGTCATTACACTCAATCCATTCAAATCCATCTTGGGTGAAGTCTTGAGTATAAAGTTCAGGTAGCGATCGCAGTAGTTTGTTTAGATCGCCAACATATTTTTGCAATGTCTTGTGACTAGGATATTGCAACAAATGCCATTCCAGATCACCCCATACGTTCCATTCTGCCCATTGTCCAAATTCCATGCCCATAAACATGGTCTTCTTGCCAGGATGGGTAAACATATAGCCATAGAGACAACGCAAGTTCGCAAACTTCTGCCATTCATCTCCAGGCATCTTACCAATCATCGGACTCTTGCCATGCACCACTTCATCATGCGAGAGCGCCAACATGAAGTTTTCGCTGAAGGCATACCAAATACTGAAGGTGAGATAATTGTTGTTATGTCCACGGAAATATGGATCGAGTTTGAAATAATCGAGCATGTCATGCATCCAGCCCATATTCCACTTCAGGTTGAAGCCTAATCCACCTGAGTAGGCGGGCCATGTCACCATCGGCCAAGAGGTGGACTCTTCCGCAATGGATAAAGCGCCTGGGTAATAGGTGAACAGAATGCTATGTAAATGGCGGAATAGCTCGATCGCTTCGAGACTTTCGCGACCGCCGTACTCGTTGGCAAGCCATGTACCTGGTTCGCGGTTGTAATCGCGATAGATCATCGAAGCAACCGCATCGACACGGATTCCATCGATGTGATATTTGTCAAACCAGAACAGTACATTGGCAATCAGGAAATTCTTAACTTCACTGCGTTTGTAGTTAAAGATTTTGGTTCCCCATTCTTTATGCTCACCAATGCGGACATCGGCGGGTTCATAGAGAAATGTGCCATCAAAGAAGGATAAACCATGTCCATCTTTAGGGAAGTGGGCAGGAACCCAGTCAACAATAATGCCAATATCGTTTTGGTGACACTTATCGATGAAGTACATCAAGTCTTGGGGTGTGCCATAGCGCGATGTGGCGGCATAGTAGCCCGTCACTTGATAACCCCATGAGCCATCGAAGGGATGCTCGGCTACAGGCATCATTTCAATGTGGGTATAGCCCATCTCCTTGACGTAGGGGATCAAGTCTTCGGCGAGTTCGCGATAGGTGAGAAATCTTGCTCCAGGTTTAAGATCAGCGGCTGATACGCTCTGGTATCCACTAGCAGGAGGATTGGCAGCCGAGGCGTGCATCCATGAGCCAAGATGCATTTCATAGACCGAGATTGGCTTTTTAAGAGGATCTTCAGTGCGGCGCTTGTCTAGCCATGCTTGATCATTCCATTCGTAGGTACTGAGATCGGTGACAATCGAGGCGGTTTTAGGACGCACTTCCTGAAAATAGCCGTAGGGGTCGGATTTTTCGTAGATATGCCCTTCAGGGCTTTTAATTTCGTATTTGTAAACTGTACCAACTACTAATTCAGGAATAAACAGATCCCAAATGCCTGTATTGCCTTTACGCATTTGGTTCTTTCGTCCATCCCAGCTATTAAAGTCGCCGATGACAGATACATTACGAGCATTGGGTGCCCAAACCGCGAAATAAACTCCACTCACGCCGTCTATTGTGGTGGGGTGTGCGCCCATTTTTTCGTAAATCTGGTAATGCGTACCTTCACCAAATAGGTGAGCGTCAAATTCTGTCAGTAAAGGAGATCTGAAATAGTAAGGATCGTGAATTAGCCGATCGCTGTCTCCAGACTTAACTCTAAACTGGTAATTAAACAGGTGGGGCTCGTCACTGAGTACACATTCAAAAAAGTGAGGATGATGCACGGAATGCATCGGATATTCTTGATTTTTTTCGGAATTAACTACATATACTGCCTCTGCGTCGGGTAGATAAGCTCTAACCACCCATACCGACTTACCTTCTTGCTCAATTTCATGGGGACCAAGGACTGTAAAGGGGTCGTGGTGTTGATTCCACACAATGCGATCGATTTGCTCGGTGGGGAGGGTTGGGGTCATATCACTTTAAGTAAACGCACATAATTAAATTACTGCATATTAATCACCAAATAACAGGGTGTAATCTAAAGTAAAGACTGGTGAATATTTTCTTTTATTTTTTATATATATAAAATACGAGGTTGAGATGCTTTTTTAGAGACATCGCGATCTCATCATCAAAATCAGCGATCGCCTCTTCAAAAATTACGACTAATAAGGTGGATGCCAGCCTCTCGCAACCCAAATACTTCTTGTTGCTACAATATATTCATTATTAATTCGTAAAGCTATGACTGTGACTCTACCAGCTGCTGTGACACCAATAACCTGAGTTGCTCCATTTATCCAAGCAAAATGTTCTATCCATAATTGTTTTCGTGGATTAAAGAACATTGTTAATTCATCTGTTTCGGGATCAATGCCTTGAATTCTTGCACCTTTAAACTCATTACAGCGATAGCAAGAAGCTGCTAAATTTTCGCGTTCATCGCTACCGCCAAGCGATTTAGGAAGAATATGATCGATAACTAATGGCATCCCGATTAGCCGACTAGAGGTGAGACAGTATTCACAGCGCTGCTCAGCTTCAGAGATAACTTGTTGGCGAATAGACTTTGGAATAGATGACATTACGCGCCTACTGGTAACTCATCTAGGGTTGGGATTGGATATCCACGCCACCGTAAGATTGCCCATGCATGAGCTTTGGTCAACATCATCCGATCGACTATCCTTCCTAAATCTTGGAGTTCTTGATATTCTGTTTCTGTGAGTTCAGACTGTTGGTTTTTCTCAAGCAAATACTGGTGACGATCGCTATGTATTTCTGAGACTTGACTATGGGCAATTTCTAATAATTGATTAAAACTTAATAACTGCATTCTGGATAGCTCAGCTTGCATTTCTAGTGGCAAGTTCTCAACCGAGGGTGGTAAATTACCTGTAATACTTTGTAAGGCTAGCGATTCTAAAGGTTGAGCGGTTAGCTCGGCAATGCGAGTCAACTGTTGAAAAAGTGGCTCAGGTAGCTCTAATGTCAGTTTTTGCATAACTTTTTTAGTGATAGCTTAATCTATATTAGCGATATTGCCGATCGCTAAGTTAAAAAATCAAGAACCTTGTAGATAAAACTGCGATCGCATTATGATTAAGACAAAAGTTGAGTTAAGGAAGTATGCGATCGCTCGTGCATATTTATAATCTCATTTACTCATAATGACTTTTACAAGCAGCAATTAGAATCTCTGTATCAGTGACTTGATAGACGAGACGATGTTCATCACTAATGCGTCTTGACCAAAATCCACTGAGTCCATATTTTAGAGGCTCAGGTTTACCGATACCTGAAAAAGGCGATCGCTCAATATCTTTGATAAGTTCTACAATTTTGTTGTAAGTTTTGCGATCCATTTTTGCCCATGCGTTATAGTCCTCAAAGGCTTCTGCTTCAAAGAGGATTCGTCTTCTCATGAGATGTTATCCCAATTAAGTTCTACAAGATTGCTACGGTTTTGAATGTTTTCTACCGCAGTTAGTAATCTCTTCCTATTGGCGGGATTTTGCAACAGAAAAGTGGTTTCATCACTTTCATATACAACTATCTCGATTTCTTTGTTTTGGAAAGCGGCTTTTAAACTTTCTAGGAAATTGTTGTCAAGTTCATTAGCATTCAATCGATAACTGACTTGCATTTTTTGTAACGCCTGATAGCTTGTAATATATTTAACATAATATAAGATTTCTCAAGGTTTGATAGCGATCGCATTTTGTCATCATCGATCGCGATCGCTCAAAGGTAAAATCCCTTGTATCTAGAGGTTTTTACCTTTTTACTTTTCTATTCTGTTTGATGTTCTGTCATATATTTCTTGAGGACAGTGTTAATCAAGGTTTGGTAGCCTCTTGGAACCTGTTGCTTGTACCATGCTAGGACGTTTGGATCGATTCTGAGGGTGACGGGAACTTTGACGGGGGGAATGTTGAGTGTAGCTTTTTGCCAGAATTCGGTATTAGTGGCTGGTGCATCTGAGTAGTCGATGTCAGAGTCCTGCATCTGTCCAAGGATTTTCAGTTGTTCTTCTCTCGATATAGCCATAGTAAATTTCCCTTTCTTCTGTATTTGCGCGTCTGATGGAGATGATGCGTATTTTCTGTTCTCTCATGGTGTAGACAGCAAGAAGAACGAATTCTTCTAATACTCCAATCGCAATAAAGCGGTTTTCACCATAGTCCTTTCGATTATCAGGTTTTGAAATCCAAACTCCCGAAAAGATTTCCTTAGCGAATTCAAAATCAATCCCATGTTTTGCAAGATTAGCTTTATTTTTTTCGCTATCCCATTCAAATTCCATGCACTTGTTGAGGTGTAATAAATTAAATATATCATGTACATACATGTTGTACGCAAAACAAGATTGGCTAAAGAAAATTAATAGCTCTGTAATTTGACTGTGCTTTAACTACTGGCAGTAGCGATCGCTAAATTCATCACTAAAAATTGCGATCGCGTCATGCAAGGTAAAAGACAAACTTTATTCAGAAAAAACTTCACTGCGAATCTTTTCTAAGGCATGTTTCAATTGGTCTAACTCAGTAGAACATATTGTATAAACTTCATCAGGATCGATATCGAAGTAGGCATGAGCCAATATATTTCTAATTCCTTTGACATCTGCCCAGTTAATGTCGGGATATTTATCAAAAAATTCTTTGCCAATAATTTTGTCGATTTTGCGAACATTTTCACTGATCGCAATCAGCATCATGCTGATACTGTCTAAACGATCAAGCCCCTCGTCGTTGCAAGTAAAATCATCGGGTTTATCAATGCCAATAAACCGTCTCTCAATTCTTCTAATTGCTTCATTAATTTCAAGAAATAATTGCAAAAGTAAAGATCGCTCATGCATAAATAGCATCCTCATCGATCCTTGATTTTAAATAAGCGTTCATATTATTTCTATATCGAATCACATCTACTTTTCTGCCAAATCTTGATTCCAGTTCTGTTTTAAGACTAGCGCGTTTTAACATATTAGGTTCCATTTCTACCACAATATCAATATCGCTATTCTCATTGGCTTCATTTCTTGCAACTGAGCCAAATATGCCAATTTTGCTGACTTTATAGCGATCGCTTAATTCTGCCTTTATAAAGCGTAACTCTTTCAATATATATTCTTTATCTAATGAGTTTGCAAGCATTTTTCACCTTTCCTACATTTCGTTATGTTGGCAAAATTGTCTCTATTATATTCATAATCACCTATTATTTTCAAAATCAGCGATCGCTATTTCTAAAAGTACAACTCTCATTAACATGCAATCTGTCCAATTTTGAAAGTATTGCTAATTTGCAAGTGGAAGATTTGAATCGCTAAATTTATCACCAAAAATTGCGATCATTTTGATTTGGATTCAAAAATGCTAGAATTATCCGAAAGTTTCAGTAGTTGTCATGAACGATCGCGATCGCACTAATATTCAGGGTTTTTTAGCTAAATGGCAAGGCTCACAGGGGAATGAGCGGGCTAATTATCAAACTTTTTTTGATGATTTGTGTGGGGCGTTAGGGGTGGCGCGTCCGATTCCGAAGGGGACAGTAAAGGGCGATCCTTTTTGTTTTGATAAGGAGATTACGGTTTTTCATAAGGATCGGAAAGAAACTTCCAATTTTATTGATTTCCATAAAGAGGGATATTTTTTAATCGAGGCAAAGCAGGGGAGTAATAGTACTAAGCAAAGTACGCCGAGGCGAGGAACAGATGGCTATTCGAGAATGATGGAGAAGGCTTTCTATCAGGCTCAGAGCTATACGTTGTTTTTAACTAACAAGCCACCGTTTTTGATGACTTGTGATATTGGTTCGCATTTTGAGCTATGGATGAGCTTTAGTGGCAACTATGGCGGCTATGGGGCGAGAGAGGTAATTACGATTGATCGCCTATTGGATGAGAAGGTGTTCGATCGCTTTGTGGCGATTTTTAGCGATCCGCAAAGTTTGAATCCTGAGAAGTATCGGGCACGGGTGACGCGAGAGGTGGCGGGGACTTTGGCGAGGTTGGCGAAGTGGCTAGAGGAGCAGGGCAAGGAGCCGCAGGAGGTGGCGAATTTTTTGATGCGCTGCATTTTTACGATGTTTGCGGAGGATGTGCGGTTGTTACAGGGGGAGATTTTTACGAGGGCTTTAAAGGAGCGTTGGATTCCTGAGCCGAGCCGATTTAAGTCGGAGATTGAGGATCTGTGGAAGGTGATGAATACGGGTGGGAAGTTCAATTTTGATGCGATTCCGCAGTTTAATGGGAGTTTCTTTGCGAATGCGATCGCCTTTGATTTACCGAGGGAGCAGCTAGAGGTGTTGTATGAGGCGGCGCAAAAGGATTGGCGCGAGGTAGAACCTGCGATTTTTGGGACTTTGTTGGAACGGGCGCTAGAAAAGAAAGAGCGCAGTCGGTTGGGGGCGCATTATACGCCGCGATCGTATGTGGAGCGGTTGGTGCGTCCTGTGGTGATGGAACCTTTGCGGGAGGAGTGGCTTTTGGTTGAAACAGAAGTTAATCGGCTTTTGGTGCTGAAGGATGGTCAGGAGGAACCAACGAAGGCGCAAAGGGATAAGACGGCGGTAGAGATTCGGGCGTTTTTGGAGCGTTTGCAAGGGGTGCAGATTCTTGATCCTGCTTGCGGTTCGGGCAATTTCTTGTATGTGACGTTGGATTTAATCAAGACGTTGGAGCAGGAGGTGCAGATGCGGCTTTTGGATGTGTTGGGCAAAGTTACTACGGATTTATTGGAGGAGTTCGATCCACGGTTGGCGGGACGGAAGCAGGTGAATCCTTCGCAGTTTTTGGGTATTGAAATCAATCCAAGGGCGGCGGCGATCGCGGAGTTAGTGATTTGGATTGGTTATTTGCAGTGGCATTTTAAGCGCTATGGCACTACGCCGCCGCCTGAGCCAATTTTGCAGGATTTTCATAATATCGAGTTTCGGGATGCGGTGTTGGCTTATGATGGGCGGGAGCTTGATGTGGATGCGAAGTCGGGTAAGGTGCGGAGTCGTTGGGGTGGGCGGACGATGAGGCATCCTGTGACGGGTGAGGATGTGCCTGATCCATCGGATCAGGTTCCCATCTATCGCTACATTAATCCGCGTCCTGCGGTGTGGCAAGAGGCTGATTACATCGTTTCTAATCCTCCTTTTATTGGGAAATCGAGACGAAGAACAGCACTTGGAGATGAATATTTAGAGTGTTTGTTTAAGGCTTATCCACAGATGCCAGATGGTGCAGATTTTGTTATGTACTGGTGGTTTCATGCGATAAACATAATCAAACAGAAGAAATTAAAGCGATTCGGTTTCATCACGACTAATAGTATTACTCAGATATTGAATAGACAAGTTATTTCTGAAAATATTAAAGATGATTCTGAATATGAAATTTTATGGGCAATACCTGATCATCCTTGGGTTGATACAGAGGGAAGTGCGGCTGTAAGAATAGCTATGACTATTGTTGGAAAAAGAGAAGGGCAACAACCAACTCTTGTTCGAGTTATTCGTGAGGAGAGACAGGATGAGGACACAGCGAATTTAACTTTTGAATATCAGAATGTTGGGTTTATACATTCAAATCTTCGTGGAGGTGCAAAACTTGATCAAGCGAAGTCTTTACAGGCTAACGCTTCTATTTGCTCGGTTGGGTTAGTTCTTTTTGGCAAAGGATTTCTTGTTGATGAATCTAAACGCAACCAAATCGAACCAGATGTATGTCATCCTTTCTTATCAGGACGAGACTTGATAAATGGAGTCTTAACTGATTGGGTAATAGATTTTTATCCACTTGATGAGTCACAAGCTCAACGTAAAGCACCTTTAGCTTTTCAACATTTGCTTGAGTATGTAAAGCCTCAACGAGACGAAAGCCGAGATTCTGGAAGTAGAAAAAAATGGTGGCGTTTTGGTCGTGATAAGACTGAAATGCGAGCCGCAATTCAAAAATTGGAGCGCTATATTGTTACGTTAGAAGTCAGTAAATATAGAAACTTCTTTTTTGTGTCATCTGATGTTCGCCCAGATCACAAATTAATAGTAATAGCTATTGACGATGCTTACCATCTTGGAATTCTTTCAAGTTCTACTCATATCTGTTGGGCATTAGCTCGTGGCGCACAACTTGGACCAACACCTGTATATGTAAAATCAATTTGCTTCGATCCTTTTCCTTTCCCAGATTCAACAATAGAACAAAAAGAAAAAATCCGACAACTAGGCGAAAGACTCGATCGCCATCGCAAACAAGTCCAAGCCCAACATACCGAAATCACGATAACAGGAATGTATAACCTCCTCGAAAAACTCCGCAAAGGCGAAGACTTCACCGACAAAGACAGAGAATACAACAACAAAGCCCTAGTCTCCACCCTCAAACAAATCCACGACGAACTAGACAACGCCGTTCTAGAAGCCTACGGATGGGAAGATTTGATTCTTAGTTCTCATTCTTCTCAATTGGGGGGTAGAGATCTTAGTTCTCCCCCTTCGCAAGGGGGAGTTAGAGGGGGTTCTTTACCTCAAAGCGAGGAGATTTACCCCCCTCAGTCCCCCCTTGAAAGGGGGGAGGTAAAAGATATCACCGAAATCATCCTCGATCGCCTAGTCACCCTCAACGCCCAACGCGCCGAAGAAGAACGTAACGGACACATACGCTGGCTGCGTCCCGAATACCAAGCACCCAACGAAGTCCGCACCCAAACCATCATCGAAGGTGTTGGAGAGAGTGAAGAAATTGCGATCGCACCCGCCGAAGTCAAAACCTTTCCCAAACAACCCAAAGACCAACTCGCCGCCATACGCGACCTACTCCGCACCAGCAACAACCCTTGGACGATCGCCCAAATCGCCGCACAGTTTAAAAATGGTGGCAGATATAAAAATGCAATTTCCGAAAATCTCGAACGCCTTGAATGGTTCGGAATTTTACTCTGCCATCAAGACGGACAGATCAAATACTGGCAACATCTCGAAACTCAGCAAGCAAGTTAAATAAGTAGATTGCTGAAAATGTAGGATGGGTTAGCGATAGCGTAACCCATCATCTTTAAACTAACTGATGCGTTACGTTGCACTAACGCATCCTACCAAATCATTAAACCTTCCTACCTATAGCAAAGAAAGGGATAGTTAGGACAATTGACAGAAGGCTTGCTGTACGGCATCCCATAAACTTTCACATTTTCCTATAATCTTACTGACATGATGTTTTAACCTTGCCCAAAATTTC
>NZ_PDDM01000036.1 GCF_002914585.1 Pseudanabaena sp. BC1403 | reverse complement strand
TTTCCCTCCGCTTGTCGTCGCTATTATCTTCTCCCTCTCCCTGATTCCTAATTGTTTTTTTACTTATTTTGAGAGCGGAATGTGGGCAGTAATATTTTGCATTGCCTCAAACATGGCACAGAGATGGGATGGTTACTATTTCCTAAAGAGCGATCGCTGTTAATATTTCAACGCGATCGCCAACCCATCGAAATCAATAGTGAAATAAATGCTGCTCAGAAATTACTTGTACCTAATTTTTTGGAAACAGAATTAAATTTAACTGTAGATCAGGTATTTGGCTGGTTAAAAGTGGGAAAGTAGAATGAACTTATCCATTAGTTTAACTTTCCAAGAGATTTTAGAATTTGGAGAGCAGGATAGAGTTCATTCATGGGCGAAAAGCCACAGCAGCAAGCATTCCTTCGTGGGCGATCCAAGCTGAGCTGAAATATATACCTAAATCCTTAGTCTCATTCTACCGTAGGGGCAATTCATGAATAGCCCCTACTTTGACAATATTTCGGTTACTTGATTTTACAGGATAGACAACTTAGTGATTCTATTAATCGCTTGTTTTCGATTTCTAGGCGTATAGCAACTCGAAAATAGCGATCGCCTAATTCAGGAAAACTCAGACAATCACGAATGAGAATTTGCTCATTTTGCAATAGCTCCTTTTGTAAAATGGAACCTGCAATTTCTGTTTTTACTAATAGATAATTGGCAGCATTGGGTAAGGGATTTAAACCAGTTATTTGCGATAAACCTGTAAATAGTTGAGATCTTGCGACTGCTAGCCAAGTCCATGTTTGCTGTTGAAATTCATGATCTTCAAGTACAGCAATTCCTGCTGCTACCGCCAAAGCATTTACACACCAAGGATCGCGCCATGCTTGCCAGCGCTGTAAACGATCTGGATGAGTGATCGCATAGCCAAGTCGTAACCCTGGCAAGCTATAAAATTTAGTTAGTGATCGCAAAATCACTAAATTCGGATGCAATGGAACTAAATCAATTAAACTTTGCTGCTGTTCTGGAGAAAGGAAATCCATAAAAGCTTCATCAATTACTACTAGAGCAAATTGTTCTAGATAAGGTAAAAGACTATCCCTAGAAAATAAATACCCAGTAGGATTGTGGGGATTATTGATTAATATTCCTTTTGTATGGGAATTGATGATTTGTGGGAGTTCTACCTGTAAATTTAAATCTTGATTATTAAATAGAATTGGATGCTTTTCTACTTGACAATCAAAAGTTTTGAGAGCGCGATAATAATCGGTAAAAGCTGGCGTAAATAGAACTGTTGCCGATAGTTGCGAAAGATCGCGCCCCACCCAAGTTAATAGCTCCGCCACACCATTTCCTGCCAAAATCCATTCTGGCGATAGCTGGTGAAACTTTCCTAAAGCTTGTCTGAGTAATGTGTATTCAGGATCTGGATAATGATTAAGCTCAGTTAAGTGCGATTGAATCGCCGCGATCGCAGACTTTGGTGGGCCAAGCGGGTTAATACTTGCCGAAAAATCTAAAATTTGTTCTGGCGCAATACCAGCAAAACTCGCCGCCCATTGACGATTTCCCCCATGCATTGGACGTGAGCGATCAGTTACTTGCATAAGTTTTATATTAGTTGCTTTGAATTCATTATTAATTTACGCCGCTTATCCCCACAACTTACAGGAATACAGGTTAAGCTAGGATTAATCATCGCTTCTTACGTCACAATCTATGCTACGAATTGTCACCCAGAGAACTGAAGCAGAATCCGAAATCAAGCGGATTTGCGATCGCATCTATGACGATCAGATGATCCATAAAGAAGCCACCGTCACCGAAATCATTCAAACGATTAGACGCAAAGGCGATAGCGCCCTTTTGCATTACACCTCTGAGTTTGACGGACAAGACTTTACGGCGGCTGAACTGCGTGTAAGTGGATCAGAACTTGATGCTGCTTATCAGCAAGTCAAAGGCGGGCTGCTGAAAGCAATCGAATTAGCGCATCAGCGTATCGAAGAATTTCACAAAATGCGTGTACCACAGAGCTGGGTGCACTTTGGCGATAAAGACGTAGTGTTGGGCAAGCGCTATACACCTGTTGACTCGGCTGGTATTTATATTCCTGGGGGAAAAGCAGCCTATCCAAGTACTGTTTTGATGAATGCCGTACCTGCAAAAGTAGCAGGCGTGAAAAAGATTGTGATGGTTACGCCGCCTGGACAAGAACGCACGATCAATCCTGCGATTTTAGTAGCAGCTCAGGTGGCGGGGGTAGAAGAAATTTATCGTGTGGGTGGAGCGCAGGCGATCGCAGCTTTGGCTTATGGCACTGAAACTATCCCCAAGGTCGATATGATCACAGGCCCAGGGAATATCTATGTCACTCTTGCCAAGAAACAGGTATTTGGAAGGGTAGGGATCGACTCGATCGCAGGGCCATCTGAAGTTTTAATTATTGCCGATGCTAGTGCTAATCCTACTTATGTAGCGGCAGATATGCTAGCTCAAGCCGAACATGACCAGATGGCAGCTTCGATTCTACTTACCAATGATTCTCGCCTTGCTAATCGTGTTTGCGAAGAAGTGAATCGCATGTTAGAAAGTCATCCACGTCGCTTGATGACTGAGAAAGCGATCGCTCATTATGGCTTAATTGTCGTTGTCGATAGCCTCAAAACCGCCGCCGAGCTATCCAATCAATTTGCGCCCGAACATCTGGAACTCGAAGTCGAAGAACCTTGGCAGCTAGTTGATCAAATCCGTCACGCGGGGGCAATTTTCATCGGACATGCCACACCTGAAGCCGTGGGTGACTATCTAGCGGGACCAAATCATACTTTGCCAACCTGTGGTGGGGCGCGTTATTCATCGGCGCTGGGGGTCGAGACTTTCCTCAAGCATTCCAGTTTGATTCAGTACAGTCCTGAAGCCTTGAAAGAAGTTTCAGGTGCGATCGCCCTACTCACCGAAGCTGAAGGCTTACCATCCCACGGTGATTCGGTAAGATTACGACTACAAGATCTTTAGTTAGCTATGGTTATTGCTAATTCTGCGGCAACATTAACTATTCTCGAAAATGGCGATCGCTTAGATCGTGTTGAATTTGAACGGCGTTATACAGCCTCAAGTATCAAAAAAGCAGAACTAATCGAAGGACTTGTTTACGTGGCATCTCCCCTACGTTTTACTCCCCATGCAGAACCACATGGTCGAATCATTGGTTGGTTGATTGCATACCAAGCAATGATGACTGGATTAAAAGTTGGTATAGAGCCGACAGTTCGCCTTGATGCTGATAACGAACCGCAACCAGATGCAGTCTTATTTCGGCTAGGTGGTAATGCTCAAGTCGATGAGGATGGCTATATTACAGGTTCACCTGAATTAATTGTCGAAATTGCCGCGAGTACTGTTTCCTATGATTTGCACGCTAAAAAACGTGCTTATGAACGTAATGGGGTAAAAGAGTACATTGTCTGGCGGACATTGGATCAAGCGATCGATTGGTTTATTTTAGAAAATGATAAATACGTGGAGTTAGCTCCCGATGATGCTGGAATTATGCATAGTCGCGAATTTGAGGGCTTAAGGCTCAACGTAACCGCAATCCTAAATGGCGATATGTCAGCAGTACTCAAAACATTGCAATAAAAAGAACCTCCCGTTGGGAGGTTCTTTTTTTAAAAGCCCATTACTTTTGCAACACTCGTAATATCTGGCGCGATGCCTTTGTGTAATTTAGATTCGGCGCAAGCGATCGCAGTGTCAGGATCTTTTATGCCATTGCCTGTTAAGACACAGACAATTGTTGCTCCTGAAGGAATTTGATCACTAACTTTCAGCAAACCAGCGACCGAAGCTGCACTTGCAGGTTCACAGAATACACCCTCTTCACCTGCTAAGAACTTGTAGGCTGACAAAATCTCAACATCAGTGACACTATTAAAAGCACCGTCGCTTTCTTCCCTTACCCTGAGAGCTTTTGCCCAGTTGGCAGGATTACCAATTCTGATCGCAGTAGCGATCGTTTCAGGTTGATCAAAAATTTTGCCCGTCACTAACGGTGCGGAACCAGCCGCTTGAAAGCCCATCATGCGAGGCAACTTCGTAGACTTCCCTAATGCATGGTACTGCGAAAATCCCATCCAATAGGCGGTGATATTTCCTGCATTTCCCATGGGAATACAGAGCCAATCAGGAGCATCACCGATCGCTTCCACCAGTTCAAAGGCAGCCGTTTTTTGTCCTTCTAGACGATAAGGATTGACAGAATTAACTAGAGTAATCGGGAATTTCTCAGACATTTCCCGCACGATTTCTAAGGCTTGGTCAAAGTTGCCATCGATCGCAATTACTTCTGCACCATAAATTAGAGCTTGACTCAATTTGCCGAGGGCAATTTTGCCGTCAGGAATTAATACGAAAGCCTTCAATCCCCCACGCTTAGCATAGGCAGCTGCTGCCGCCGATGTATTACCTGTACTTGCACAAATTACTGCTGTCGAACCAGCCTCCTTGGCTTTAGAGATTGCCATGGTCATGCCACGATCTTTAAAGCTGCCAGTAGGGTTAAGCCCGTCATATTTGAGCAAGACTTTGATATTGCGTCCGAGCCTCTGGCTTAGAGCGATCGCAGGAATAAGGGGGGTATTGCCTTCATGCAAAGTTACGATCGGGGTCTGGTCAGTAACTGGCAAATAATCCGCATAGCGACATATCAGTCCTGGCCAACCATGAGGAACTGTAGAGGCAGGGTAAAGATCGAGACGAGTATCAATCACGCTTTCTTAGTGTCTACAAAAATTTATAATTTATTAAACCTAGTTTAGCCCCTGTTTAACCTTTAGTTGAAGCGATCGCCAAAATATCGATTTAGTAAGCTCTCAACCTGTGACGACTTAACATAGCTATGGTGATCCTTATTAGGCATGATTACCAAATTAGGTGCTTGTTTGCATCGCTTCTGGCATCCTGTCTTTTGGATTTGGACGCGATTACTTAAGCCGCGATCGCGTAATTCTTCTTCCAAGCGCTGATAAACCTCTTTGCCACCATTTTTCCAACAGTCTGATTTTTGGCAAATCAAAATACAAGCTAAATTATTCTTTTTCTTCAATTTTACCTGACCATATAACAATCCTAAATAGTTCGTGGGAGTATTCACCAAAGGTGAACACTTCCACAAACTATCAATTTGAGCGTGTTTGATAAGTTAATGCATATAAGTTTTTCGGCTAAAGCCAATTTTTCTGCCCCCTAAATCCCCCAATTCTGGGGGACTTTAATCTGGTTCCCCCCAGAATTGGGGGGCTAGGGGGGCTAAAGCAAAACTTCTCAAACATGCTCTTATTTTTGTAAATACTTTTTGAAGAAGTCGAGAGTATATCCAATTTGCAAAACTTGGTTGCTGCGCTTGCTAGAGCCGTGACCTTCATCGGGGAAGATGACGAGTTGCGAGGGAATTTTTTTCTGCTCTAGAATTTTTTGAATTTGGATGGCTTCCCCAACAGGAACACGCGGATCGTTAGCACCTTGGATAATTAGCAAGGGAGCTTTGATGCGATCGCTATAGGTCACAGGTGATAACTCAATTAGAGCATCAAGATCCTTAACAGGATCACCATATTCACTAATGCGAAGAATGCGGCGATAAGGTGCGGTGTTATTTAAAAAAGTGACTAGATTGCTAATCCCCACAATAGATACACCTGCATCATAACTACCTGAAAATTTGGACATCCCGAGTAGAGCAGAATAGCCACCATAGCTCCCGCCAACAATACCGATTTTGGGCGTGATCCCGTTAATCTGCCAATTTTTGCGGATATAAATCGACGCATCTTCGATGTCTGTGACAACCTTCAGGCGATCGCGTCCATTGTCAGCATTGAGCCAAGTTTTACCATAGCCATCACTACCGCGCACATTTGGTTCCACAAATACAAATCCTGCATTCACAAATAATTGTGCATAACGATTGAACCCTGGTGTACTTTGTCCTTCTGGCCCACCGTGAAAGTGCACGATGACTGGACATGGCTTTTCGAGTGGATTTTGGACAGTGTTTTCGCATTGAGGAGAACTATACACAAACATGGGAATCGGTGTGCCATCTCGCGTTGTGTAGTTTTCGAGCTTAGCTGCGGCAAACTTGCTAGTATCGATTTCGGGAGTGCTAGGCAGTACCCATTGGGTTAGTTTCTGAGTTTGCCAATCGTAAATATAGCTGAGACGTGGGGCTTTGGCAGTTTCTACACCGATAGTCGTAAAGCGGCCATTGCGAGTAGTGGAGCCTGTGTAGACATGATCGGCGTTTGTAAAATCGGGTAACTTAATTTCCTCGAAGGTATTAGCCGAGATCGCCCTTAAACGAGAGTAACCTCCATCATTAATTGAGTAAAGAATGCGTTGGCGTTGATTGTCAATATTAAAGTCAGCTACATCTGCTTTTAGCTCTGGTGTAATTGGTGTGAATTTTTTGTCTTTGTAATGATAAAGGCGGCGAAATTCGCTGAATTTTTGGGTTAGTACGAGATATTCATCAGCCTTTACACCGTAGCTAATACTGTATTCTTCTTTCTCGTTTTGACCGATTAGAGGCGTAGTTTGTCTAGTTTTAACATCGTATTCGTAATATTCCTGCGATTGGCTACCTGTGGCTTTGGCAAAGAGAAACTTTTCGCGATCGCCTGTTTGAGGATTCACATATACATCAGCAATCCACCAAATGCCATCACCACCAGAGATTTGCACCTTCTTTTTGGTCTGCAAATCATAACGGTAGATTACATCCGAGTCGGGCTTGATGTCATTGGCACTGAAATAAATAATGCGTGAGTCATTTCCTACATATTGCAGCGAAGTCCGCACACCTTTTAAGTGCTGAATTGGCTCTAATTCTCCGCCCTTTGTCGATTGCAAATATAGCCCTGGATTTTCTTCGCCTTGGCGATCGCGTGACAGTATTAAGTATTTACCGTCAGGAGTCATTCCTGAAATGGTTGTGGCATCCTGTCCGCCTGTTACTTGTACAGGGAATTTTTGCGCTCCATCTAGTCTCCATACTTGCACAGTTCCCGTAATTCCCCATGTAAAGAACATCTGCTTCCCATCGGGTGTCACCATGCCTAGCCCGGGCGATCGCACATCCAAAATGGATTCAATTGGGCGCGTTATCGCTGGTGGTAATGCTGTAGGAGCATACTGTTTCAGAATTGCAGGATCGAGGCTATCTTTACCTAAACCTGAATATTGAGCCGCCGCAGGTGAAGTTGTGAATGCAAGGCTAGCAAGAATAATTGGAAAAATTAGCGATCGCTGGTTCATAATTGGATTTTAACGGCTCTAAGTTTTATATTACGCTATTAATCAACAAGCCCTGCCCAGCATGGCGCTAAAGTAGTGATTCCCATTCGCATGTCACAATCTGGCAGTATGGCAACACAAATGTTTATCTACATTTTACTGTTGACTAAAAAACTCACCAACTAAATATAATGAACCGCAGAGGATTACAATATCAAGCGATCGCTGATCATCAAAAGCGGCGGCTAGTCCTAATTGCAAATCGTCATAAGTATGAGGCTCCGTCTTGAGGATTGCAGAGGCAATCTTCGCTAAATCCTGAGGTGATGTCGTTGCGGGATTAGGAACAGGTACTGGATACAATAAATCATCAGGATGCAGCAGTGCTTTGAGAATTCCAGATTGATCCTTTGTATTCAGAATTCCCATTACCCAAAGCTTCCGTTGATTTGGGAAAGACTCATCTACAAATTGTCGGAGATATTCTGCCGCCGCTACATTATGTGCTCCATCAATTAAGATTTTGCGCGACTTTCCATTCAAGTTAAATTCTATCCATTGCAATCGCCCTGCCCATTCGGTATTTGCCATTCCTGTCCGCAACGCATCATCGCTAATTTGCCAACCTTGCGTTCTCAACGATTGAACTACAGCGATCGCGATCGCAGAATTAGTTAATTGATGGTTTCCCAGTAACGGTAGAGAATATGCAAAATCTTGCCATATAGCACCTGTGGCTGTGCGAGTAGCCGCATTAACCCAAGTTATTGGCGCATCACATGCTGTTGATTTTGTTTGCAAAGAAGCGATCGCTTCAGGATGATTATCGGCAATGACTACAGGGCATTTAGGTTTGATGATTCCTGCTTTTTCTGATGCGATCGCACCTAGGGTGTTTCCCAATTGCTGACAATGATCTAGCCCAATTGAGGTAATTGCACAGACTAGAGGGCGATCGCATACATTAGTCGCGTCTAATCTACCGCCCAAACCTGTTTCAATAATCGCAATATCCAGATTTTGCTGTGATTTTTGTTGAGCAAAATACCACCACATCGCCGCTGTAATCACTTCAAACTGCGTTGGTGGAAACTCTGATGCGATCACCGAATCAACTTGATGCAAAGCCTCTAATAGATCTGCATTACTAATCCATTCGCCATTAATCGTAATTCGTTCGCGCCAATCAAGTAAATGCGGCGAAGTATAGCGCCCAACTCGATAGCCTGCGGCTCGCAAAATTGACAACAAAAAAGCACAAACAGAACCTTTTCCATTTGTGCCAGCGACATGAATCACGGGAATTTGTTGATGGGGATTGCCTAAAGTATCGAGCAGTTGTTGAATGCGCTCTAAACCTAGGTGAATGCCAAATTTATCAAAACTGGCAAGATATTCTTCAATCGATGGGTTAGCTAGCTTTGGATACATGAACTTCTAAGGCGTAGATTTTGCCTTGGGCATCGATTTCGGCAATATGTCTGCCTTGCATCGCGAATAGTTCACCACTATCTCGCTTACCTGCGATCGCCCAAATAGCTTCTAGTCCATTCTCGGTCTTTCTGGTCGTCCAAACACGTTGCATCCCAGAATAGGATTGAAAAAATTTACGATATAGTTGCGAGATTTCATCTTTGCCAACTACTTTCTTTGCTCCCGATGGATGAACCTCGGCTTGCTCAGCGAATAGCTCTACCAATTCGTTAAATGCTTGCTCGTCACCATTAGCGCGATCGGAAAGTTCAAAATATTGGTCTAAAACAGTCATATTCCCTTGCCTCAATTAGTCTCAAGCTTAAAACTTCGTCAAATGTGACTAAGCACGCTTTATTGAAGTTTTGCTATACATATTAATTTGCTTGTAAACATATGTTAAGTCTTGTTTTGCAAAATTAGCTTCACCCTATTGGGCATAAAAAGACAAAAAAATTTGCTTTGCATCGCCGAAGGCGATGCAAAGCAAAAAACTGGTTTTATAAAATATTTAGAGCCCCAAAGCCAAGTGCAAGAAATCCGATGATTCCCAAAAGTGTTTTTTGTAATCTATTTAAAACAGGCTTAATCTCATAAGTAACTAACAGGCGATCCTTGACTAAATCTGATTCTGGCTTTTCCCAAGTTTGTCCGTCATACCAGCCCGATTCTTCATAAAAAATTTTAGCGCTATCAAGCCGTTGCTTCACATGACTCCATCCCGATAGTAATAACAACACTGGCAAAATTAGCCCCACAGTGCCGCCAATACTCGCCACACAGATAAATTGCCACAAATGTCGGCTTGGTGACTCAATGCTCATAGCCACTGGCGAAAAAATAACTGTGAATCCTAGCCACATGAATAACAATATTCGCAAATATTGCGATCGCGCCAGCTTTGCCCAGCGATAGAAGAAAGCTTCCTTAAGCTCGACATATTCATTGAGAGGTTGTTGATCTTTGGGAACTGGGCAGGTCATGAGTTATATGATGATCAAATATTCTGTCAGTGTAACTCGTTTCAATGGGTTTGAGCGATGACTAGACTCTCGGGAATTGGTGCTATGCAGAAACTTGACTTTCTGCACATATACCTTATATATTGATCACCAAATATTCATTTAGCACTTAATTTAATTCAGGTCATTGTCAGGAATGTCCCAATAATGTCAATACAAGAGGTACTCCAAGTACCTATTCATGAGACTTTTCAGAGCACTGTGCAGGGGGAAGGTTTCTGGATAGGCGCTCTAGTAGATTTTATTCGTCTATCAGGCTGTCCAGTTCGTTGTAGTTGGTGTGACACTGGCTACAGTGATGGGGGAGCTAATGCACCTAGAGAGATCAAATCGTTCACAGAATTAATCAAGGAATTACAATCTTCTAGGGTTGTGATTAGTGGAGGAGAACCTTTTATCCATAAGCAGTTACCACAACTGGTGCAAGCATTATTGGATACAGATAGACAGGTTAATATTGAAACCTCTGGAGCTTTCTGGCAAGAGATTCCATCATCAGCTTGGATCACTCTTTCACCAAAGCATCATCTCAGTCCATCCTATCCCGTCAAAGAACTCTTTTGGGAACGTGCAAACGAAATCAAATTTGTAATTAGTACGGGGCAGGAATTGGAATTTTACAATGATTACTTACTGACAGTCAAAGATCGTCCAATATTTTTACAGCCAGAATGGAATGTGCGTGATCGCGCCGTTTCAATTATTCTAGATTTGCTTAAACAAAATCCAAATTACAGACTCTCTCTACAAACTCATAAATACATAGGTGTTGCATGACGAATGAATGGATTCTCGGTAAAGAGTTTCGCTTTGAGGCTGCCCACGAACTCCCTCACCATGATGGTAAATGTGCCCGACTGCATGGACATAGCTGGCGTGGAGTAGTTTACGTTAGTGGAACTGCGTTGCATGAATCTGGACCTAAAGCTGGCATGTTGATTGACTATGCAGATATTAAGCATTTCCTGAAGCCTTTATTGGATGACTATTTAGATCATTATTTTCTTAACAAAACTACTGGTTTAGAGAACCCTACTAGTGAAGAGATTGCACGATGGATTTTTGAACAACTTGATAAACAAGGATTGTCAGGATTGCTTGCTGTCCGAATTGATGAGACTTGTACTTCAAGCTGCGTCTACACTTTAACCCCTAAATCAAGTTTGCAATTTATTAAGGAGAGCCATGCTATTACTATGGGGTGACTTGAACCATTAACTCTTTGGTGAATTAAAAAGACAAACACGACAAGGGTTTATACAATGTACAAAATGACTGCACAATTTGTGCATTGTATGAACCGATTTAACTTTTAGAGCTGAAGTTCTTACTTAAATTAGGAGATCATCATGACACGATCGAAAGCATTATGTGTTCTTAGCGGTGGGCAGGATTCAACAACTTGTGCTGCTCTTGCTTGTAAGCAGTTTGATGAAGTCCATGCGATTACATTTGATTATGGACAACGCCATGTAGTTGAATTGGAAAGTGCGATCGCGATCGCCAAATCTCTTAACTTGACGAGTCACGAAATCATTCAATTAGGTCCCATTTTAAAAGGGACATCTCCTCTTGTGTCAGACAATCCTTTAGGGCAATATGATTCCACTGAGGAACTGCCTGGAGGAGTTGAACCAACGTTTGTGCCAGCACGTAATATCTTGTTTCTTACCTTGGCAGGCAATCGGGCTGCTGTCCTTGGTATTAAAGATATTTTTATAGGGGTCTGTGAAGCTGACTTTGCAGGTTACTATGACTGCCGTCAAGTATTTATCGATTTTATGGCGAAAGCTATTGGAGAAGGCATATGGGGCGTTCCTGATTCCTTTATCATTCATACTCCCTTAATGAAATTAACCAAAGCCGAGAGCGTCGATCTTGCAGTTGATGTATTAGGCGATCGCTTCGAGGAAATTTTTGCACTAACTCATACTTGTTACGCTGGGATCAAGGGTGGTTGCGGTAAATGTCATGCCTGTCTGATCCGCGATCGTGGTTTTTCCCAAGCAGGAGTTGAAGATCCTATTTGGAAATTCCGCCAACCTGAACTTGGTCAAGAGCAAACATGATAAATACCCGTCAGAAGAATTTTCGCATTATCTATATTGCTGCTGTAATTTCTGCTCTGGGTGGCTTGTTGTTTGGCTACGATATCGGAGCCATATCTAGTTCTATTTTGTTTATTAGCGAGCAATTTGCACTCTCTCCATTGTGGCAAGGTGTACTTGTAAGTTCTGTCTCACTAGGTGCAATAGTGGGAGCCGTAGCAGGAGGAATTCTCAGCGATCGCTTAGGGCGACGTTATACCCTGTCACTATTCTCCATCATCTTTTCGATTGGAGGAATATGTAGTGCTATGGCTCCGATGCTTTTTTTGCTAGTAGTCGGACGAGTACTCGTTGGTATAGGACTGGGGGCTATCTCCTTTGTCACCCCACTTTATATATCTGAAATAGCACCCGTTGATAAAAGAGGATCTTTAGTTTTTCTAAATCAACTTGCCCTCTCAACGGGGCTAGTTATTTCCTATCCAATTAGCTATGCTCTCAGCTCAACTGTAGAACCGTGGCGTTGGATTTTAGCATTCTCAGTCGTTCCTGCAAGTATTTTAATTGTAGGCATTTTAGGAATGCCTGAAAGTCCCCGATGGTTAATTAACCATAATCATATGAACAGAGCCCGTAAAGTTCTCATCCAAATTTCTGGTGCAACCAATGTAGATCAAGAAATATCAGAAATTCAAACCGTCTTACAGCAGCGATCTGGTAACTGGTCTGAATTGCTCCAACCAAGCATTAGACCTGCTCTTTTTATTGGCGTTAGTTTAGCCATGTTGCAGCAATTTACAGGTATTAACACGATTGTTTACTTTACCCCTACTATTCTGCAATTGTCTGGTTTCAAGTCTTCATCGATCGCAATTCTGGCAACTATTGGAATAGGGATGATCAATTTTTTGTCAACGGTATTAGCCATTTGGTTAGTAGATCGCGTAGGAAGGCGGCCATTATTGCTATGCGGAATATTGGGAATGGTGGTGAGCTTAAGCATCTTAGGTCTGGTTTTCTACTTTTCACAATCGCCAGATGTGAGTATGGGATGGCTTACTATTGCCAGCTTAATGATTTACGTTTCGTCGTTTGTAATTGGTTTAGCATCTGTTTTTTGGTTGCTGATTGCCGAAATTTATCCGTCGAAGCTCCGAGCTAAAGCGATGAGTATAGCAACAGTTGCCAACTGGAGTGCCAGTTTAATTACTTCCATTAGCTTTTTGACATTGATTCAATGGTTTGGGAAAGCAGGTACTTTTTGGCTTTATGGATTGATTGGTATGAGTACTTGGTTGCTGGTCTTTTTCCTAGTTCCAGAGACAAAAGGGCTTACTCTAGAGGAGATTGAAATCCGTTTGGGAAAAGACGGTTAAAATACTTGTCGTAATTGTATAGCTGTCGTCAGTCATGTTAGAAAAAATCATAACCAAAAAGTTGTGGTGCTTAGTGCCGCAACTTTTTGGTTTTATACCAATTTACAAAAGTGTGACACAGGCTTTAGTGAATTAAAAGCCAAACGCTTTAAGGGTTTTAAAAACACAAAATGGCTGCGCCACTTTGTGTTTTGGTAGAATTGGGGGATTTAGAGGATAAAACACTGACTCTATCTCAAAAATTAGAACGTATTAACTTCTCAAACGTGCTCTAAGAT
Organism: Pseudanabaena sp. BC1403; assembly: GCF_002914585.1. NCBI lineage: Bacteria > Bacillati > Cyanobacteriota > Cyanophyceae > Pseudanabaenales > Pseudanabaenaceae > Pseudanabaena > Pseudanabaena sp. BC1403. Next base: position 25,238 of record NZ_PDDM01000036.1, on the reverse strand, counting down.
ACTTTTAACAGCTATAGTTAGCACATTGCAAAATACAGTATATTCCCTGACATCTTGAGCTTGACATGCTAAAAACTTTCGGTATTATTCGCCAAACCGTAATTGTAACAGTTTGTTCGTTTACGCTTACAGCAGTCGAACTTGTCCAAGCTCAAGTTGACTCTAACCCAATTCTGAAAATTGGTATTGTGCAACGTTTTGGTGAAAGACCACAGGATCGGCTCACACTCAAGGCAACATCAGGTGGCAAGTTAACACTCTCATTTCCATCGGCAGATGGTAAAAGTACGCAAACCCTAACAACCGATCGCCTAGTCATCGAAACTGCATCACAGCAATTGCCTCAGCCAATTCTGGATGAGAAGATCGTCCTCAGTAATCATCGTAGTTTTGAGAATGCGGCGGCGAGCGCTTTCCATTGGAACGAGAAAGGCATCCAGACCGAAATTGTTCAACCAAGGCGTTGGCAAGTATGGGCAAAGCGCGATATGTATGACTCGATGCTGTTGCGTTATTTGATGTTTTATACTCTGCGATCGCAAGGCAATCTGACAGTTCAGCTTGATCGTCGGATCTTGCCCCAAAAAACGATTGCGTCATGGATAGTGGGAGATTTTCGATATAACCGCGATCGCCTTGATATCAGCAGCAGTGCAGGCATTATCGAAGTTAGCTATCAAAGAGAGAATAAGGCTGAGATTAGCAATCGAGCTTATGCAGGTAGTTTGAGGTTACAACCTAATGCCCATCAAAGTTTTACCTTGGTCAATAACGTTCCTTTAGAAACTTATGTGCGCGGCGTAGTTCCCCATGAAATTGGTTACAATGCCCCTTATGCATCCGTACAAGCCCAAGCAATCCTAGCGCGTACTTATGTGCTGGCTAGTTTGCATCGCTTTAAGGTCGATGAATACGAACTTTGTGCTGATACGCAGTGCCAAGTATATCGAGGCTTAGAAGATACTACTGAAGTCGCCGATCGCGCGATCGCAGATACCAGCGGATTAGTGCTGACCTATAACAATCGGGCGATCGATGCGCTCTATTCGTCAACGACAGGTGGCATTACCGCAGACTATAACGACATTTGGGATGGAACTCCACGCCCCTATCTGCAATCGGTACTAGATCTTGCCAATCGTCCTGAAAATCAGCGATCGGCAAATATTGCTGATGCCAAAAATCTCAAAGCATTTTTGGAACGTCAGCAGGGATTTAATGAGGTGGGATGGAAAAATCTGCGTTGGCGCAGAATCGGCACATTAGAAGAATTACAAATTTCTTTGAAAAAGTTTTTGCGATTCTCTGGAGACAGTACCACTAATTTTGATGCGATTAAACAGTTGCAAGTCTCCAAAAGAGCAGCCTCAGGCAGAGTTTTAGAAATGGTAGTCACCACGGATACGGGCATAATCTTCGTCAAAAAAGATGAAATTATCGATGCCTTCGATCCACCTGATAGCACTTTCTTTAAACTAGAGCCGATTTATCAAAATAACGTTTTGACTGGATATGCTTTTGTTGGAGGCGGCTTGGGACACGGAGTGGGCATGAGCCAAACAGGTTCTTATAATTTAGCTCGTATGGGCTGGTCTTATGATCGCATTCTCAATTTTTATTACACGAACGCGCAGTTACAAAAACTACGTCCCGAACATTACACGCCTCGACAATAAAAAAATCGCCCGCTTAGCGGGCGATTTTTTTATTGGTTTTTATTGTCGCAGATCAGAGATCGCACTAAGCGCGACATTCGCGATCGCTTGATCTGTCGCCTTGGGTAAATGATAATACTTCCCACCACCTGCGGCGGCGAGTTCCTTGGCAAAGCCTGTAGACACGAATTTATTTTCCGTATCAATTACTAAAAGCCCTAAATTCAAAGCGCGAACTTTTCGACATATATCGATCAATTCCGCTTTGATATCAGGCTTGTTTTCTGGATCAATTGGCTCGCCCATCGATCGCGCTAGGGGCACATTGCCTCGACCATCAGTAATCGCCACAATCGTCACCGAACCGACATCACCTGACTGTCTCGCGTTCATCGCCACTCTTACTGCCTGAGTCAAGCCATGCGCTAGCGGCGAACCACCACCGCAGGGCATGGTATCCAAACGACGACGAGCTGCTTCAATGGAACGGGTAGGTGGCAACAATACATCTGCTTTTTCACCTCGAAATGGAATCAAAGCAATTTGGTCACGGTTTTGATAGCTATCAGTCAACATTCGCAAAGCAGCACCCTTAGCTGATTGCATCCGATTCAATGCCATCGATCCAGAAGCATCTACTAAGAAAATCGTCAAGGCTCCCGCTTTACGAGCCAACTTCTTCGCTCTGATATCGACATCCTCAACGATGACTTTACGATGGGGTTGGCGCAATCTTCTTGCCTTTTGATAGGGAGCCGAGGCTCGGAGAGTGGCATCGACAGCAATGCGATCGCTTTTACCTTGAGGCAAAATTGGCTTGATATAACGCCCACGCTCTTGGGAATAAATCACGTTGCGTGTACCTGAACGCCCTTGCTTCTGCATTGACTGAGCAAAAAATAGCACTTCAGGATCAAGAATTACACCTTCAGGATCGAAGACAAATTCTTCAGGAATTTCAGGGGATTCATCCTGATCTTGCTCTTGTTCCTGATCCTCTTGATCTTCCTCCTGCTCCTGTTCTCCTTCGTCCTGATTGGGAGGTGGCGGAGGTGGTGATTGCTGCTGTTGCTGCTGTTCAGGTTGTTGTTGATCAGGAGAAAGAGGCGATCGCGGCACGATTACCAACTCCACTGCCTGACGCAAGTCATCAGCATTAACCTGAGTTCGGCTTTCTAACGCCGCCGCTGCTTTAGCTACTCGCAGAGCAAATAACTCAGCCCGATGTCCTTGGACTCCACCCCGCACCGCTTCTGCTACAAGATACTGAATCTGCGCTCTCGAAATTGTGATGTCTTTCAGCCATTCTCGCGCCAAAATAATCTGTGTTCGCAGATCATCAATATCCGAGTCATAACCACTCAAAAATGCTTCAGGGGAATTGGCATAACCCAACACCATATCTACTGCTTCCACTCGTTGATCGAGAGAGAGAACTCCATCCGCAGAAAGATTGATCGCAATTCGATCCATCAAATGCTCGCCTAATGTCCCCTCTGCTGGGTTATAGGTAGCAATTAGCAAAGGTTGGCAAGGATGTTGATAGCTAATACCTTCGCGTTCGACTTGGTTATAGCCTGTGGAGAGAACCGAAAGCAATAAATTAGAAATTTGTGGATCGAGTAAATTAATTTCGTCAATATAGAGAACGCCGCGATGAGCTTCTGCTAGAATTCCTGGCTGGAATACAGTCTGCCCCTCGCGCACAGACCGACTTACATCTACCGAACCAATCAGCCGATCCTCGGTAATTCCTAATGGAATTTGGATAAATGGCGCAGGAATGACTTTAGTTTTGATTTCGCTAAGTTCTTTTCCTTGCATCGCTTCAACCAAAGCATCATCCCATTCATCTGGATTAGTCGGATCGCAATTACTTAGAGAGTGGATCGCAACTTCAATGGGAGGTAATAAAGCATGAATACCACGCGCAAGTACGGATTTTGCTGTCCCTCGTCTACCCGCGAGGGCAATGCCACCGATACAAGGATCGATCGCTGCTAACAGTAAAGCGGTTTTAATCGCTTCTTGACCGACCACAGCTGCAAGGGGAAATGTGATAGGGGTATAAGTGATGTTGGTGGTTGGGTTGGCGGGCGGCGAAAAGACCATGCGATCGATGTTATATAAAAGTTTGGAAATTGATAGATGTCTGACTAATTATAGCGGTTTGGGTCGGTCAGCATTAGCCTTTTCCTCAATATATTGGCGTAAAACACTGTTAATCAAAGTTTTATACTGATCTCCTTGATCCTGAAACCATTGCTGTACATCTGGATCTAGTTGAACTAAGTTGTGAGTTTGATCTACGGGAATGCATAAAGTTGCACGTTCAAAAAATTCATCTGTTAGTGGAGGAATATCTGAATAATCAATATCCTTATCTGACATTGCCACCAATGCTGCTAAGTCAGTTCGAGAGGTACTGTTCAAATTTTCTCTGTTCATGATGGGTAGCTCTTCTTGCGGAAATGAATTCGGATTATGTTGTTTTTTGTTCATTGCGGGAATATCTGCAACCTCAATCTCACATTTACGAATGTTTTCAATATTTTTTGTTTCGTCTCACTCAAATTGCATGAAGGTTGTGACTGATTAAACTAACTCGTTTTATTATCGCCTATTCACAAGAAACAAAACAATGCGATCGCCTATGCACCAAAAGCAAAAATAATGCGATCGCCCCCTTATTCAAATCTCCAAACAGCGATCGCCTATTCATCAAAAATAAAACAATGCGATCGCCAGATTTACGATTTTGGATTAATTTCAAACTCTGACTTGGAACGGTAGAAACAAACATCAAATTCAAGAAAAAAATTGGTTTGACCAAGAATTAATGGAGCATTTGGGTTATTTGTCCAAGCAAACACTAATTTGATTGGTTCAAATCCTCCAATCTGAGAGATTACAGAAAATGGTATTGCTTGCTGATTACCAAGATTACCTGTTAATCGAATGATAGCCTTGCGGTCATTCCAACCACCACCTAATTGCAATCCAATTTCATAGGGCAAGACGTTAATCGTAGCGCCACTATCGACTAAGCCAACTGTCTCAACTATGTGCTCGCCTTGCTGAAATGTCAGTGGAATTCTTGGAAGGCTATCAAATTCGTTTTGATTTGGGCTACTGGTGGAGTACTTGAATCTCATAAGTTATTGATGAGTTGTGTCTGTTTGTTTGAGAGCTTCCATTAAAATTGCACCAGCACCAAACATATCGTAAGGAGTCGGCAGGTCATAGGTTTTAAATGGTTCAATTGGCGCAATATCTTCAGCAATATCTAAGTCTTCTACAAGAACACGAATTAGTTTGAGCTTTTCGATCGCAGTAAGTCGTCGTGCTGCTGGAATTACTTCGGCTAATGTCATGTTAGTGTCTCCATAATCTGAGATCTTGTGCTTCTAGCTTACTCGATCAAATGCGATCGCCCCCTAATTCAAACCACCAAACAGCGATCGCCTATGCACCAAAAGCAAAAATAATGCGATCGCCCTCTTATTCAAACCACCAAATAGCGATCGCCTATTCACCAAAAATTAAAATAAGTCTTATTCAAACCACCAAGTTGATTATCATGGGAACATATCTCGCCATTAGTCTCACAATTTCAGCGAGCATGAACCTACTCAATCGCCAATTCCAAATTGTAGAACGATGACTAATCAAAATATCTTAGTTTGGTTTCGCAACGATCTGCGAATTCATGATAATGAAAGCCTATATGGAGCTTCTCAAGTAGCTCAACAAGCAGGCTTACAAATATTTCCAATATATTGCTTTGACCCCAGACACTTTGCTGAAACTAGTTTTGGCTTCGAGAAAACAGGTGCATTTCGCGCTAAATTTTTGATCGAGAGTGTCGCAAATTTACGCGAAAATCTGCGATCGCTTAACTCCGATTTGATCATTCGGTTTGGTAAACCTGAAACCATAATTCCTGAACTAATTCAAGAACATGAAATTAGTTCTATCTATTACCAAGCCGAAATTACATCTGAAGAAAAGACCGTTGAAAAAAATCTATATTCTCTTCTCAAAAAACAAAATGTTGATTTCAAAAAATTTTCAGGAACTACCCTATTACATTTTGATGATTTACCCTTTGAAATCCCTCAACTTCCCGAACTCTTCACCCACTTTCGCAAGCAAGTTGAACCTAATTTAGTTATTCGCAAAACCTTCCCAACCCCCGATCACCTTAATCCACTACCTAAAAGCCTTGATGTTGGCGAAATCCCTAGCTTAGCAAAATTGGGACTTGAGGAAATCGAACCATGCGATCGCGCTGTACTCCAATTTAAAGGCGGCGAAACCGCAGCACTAAAACGTCTAGATCATTACTTCTGGCAAAGTGATCGCCTCCAAGTTTACAAACAAACCCGTAATGGAATGCTCTACGCCGATGACTCTTCCAAATTCTCACCTTGGCTTGCTTTAGGCTGTCTCAGTCTCCGCTATATATATGCTCAAGTTAAACAATACGAAAGCGATCGCCTTGCTAATGATTCTACCTACTGGCTAATTTTTGAACTACTATGGCGTGATTATTTTCGTTTTGTCGCCGCTAAACATGGCGATCGGTTGTTCCTTCGCACAGGCTTACGCAACATTGACATTTCTTGGCAACAGAACTGGAAAAGATTTACCCGTTGGCAAACTGGAAATACAGGCTTTCCTTTAGTAGATGCGAATATGCGTGAACTCGCCGCCACAGGCTTTATGTCCAATCGCGGTCGTCAAAATGTGGCAAGCTTTCTCACTAAAAATCTTGGTATCGATTGGCGCATGGGAGCGGAATGGTTTGAATCTCGATTATTGGATTACGATCCTTGCAGTAATTGGGGTAATTGGAACTATTTAGCAGGGATTGGTAATGATGGTCGCGATTCGCGAATGTTCAATGTTGTCAAGCAAGCACGCGACTACGATCCTCAAGGTGAATATCTCAAACATTGGCTACCCGAACTTGCAAATGTTCCCATTGCCAAAATCCATCAACCTCAAAATTTCCATATTTAGGGAGCTTTATGAATATTTATCCATAAGTCTTCCACTAGTTTTAGAGTTTCTTCGCACTCTAACTGATCGCCCCTTCCATCGCTTAAACCAGCGATCACTCCATGATCGCCTATTCTCCAAAAGTAAAAATAATGCGATCGTCCCATCATTCAAATCACTAAACAGCGATCGCTATTCAGCAAAATTCAAAGTTATGATTACTTTACTCTTGTAAACTTAGCTCCAAAAGAACTGAATGAATTAGCATCTAAAATAGTTAATGGTTGAGAAGTGCTTCCGCTTGCTGGTCTATCAGGTGTGCCAATAGTCCACGTAACTGGAAAAGAGCTACCTTTAGAAACAGAATTTGGAATTGTCCCTCTAAAAGTCACATTACCTGATGGCACACAGTTGTCTCCAGTAATTTTAGTTGCAGTTAGAGAATTGCCATCTATATTAATACGAACCCTCTCACTTAACCCTCCGCGTTCACAACCATAACCTTCTCCAATCCAATTGCCAACAAACATTTTTCGCCAATACTTGTTGCGGGTTTCAGATGTAAATTTTTGACAATTGTTACCAAGTACAAAATATTGACCATCATTTCTCAGATCACATTTCATTCCTGGAAATCCCTCTTCTAAAACCAATCGAATAATTTTTGAGTCATACCGCTCACTATCAATTGGTTTGAAGTCATCAATTTTACTTTTGTCGGGAGCAAGCCCTTTATCTAACGCTTGTCTAGAGTAGGTAAATCTTTGACTATCCGAACCAAACCCAACGTTATCAGAAATTATACCGTCACTGCAAAAGAAAATATGTTCGTGCTTACCTTCCTTATCAAAACGATCTAATACTTGAAGACGAGGTGCGCCCTTGAAGACTGGATGCCATGCAAAAGTCACGTATTCTCCACTCTGTTGACATACAGAAGCATCTACTGCTGATCTTGCATAGACTGCTTCGCTAAAAAATTGTGAAGAAATTGCAAATAAACCGCCGACAATACTGGAGTAAAGACCGTAGTTAAGTTTCATATTTGCTTGGCTAATATTTAAGATGAACCTAAGGAAAATGATAAATTTTTGCGATCTGTTTTTTTCAATAGACTGCTAGATAGGAATGATAGTAATCTATCTTTTCTCTAAATATCTATAATTTTTGTATCAAAATCAAGTTGAAAGGTGGCTTGAAAATATCAGTATGTGCAAAAAATTACCTAATCTTCATCACGACTAATTTCCTGTTCGATAATTTCCTTAACAAACTCAGGGATTGCCTTATCTAAACTCATCGCCCTTTGCTTCAAAGCCTCATACACCGCCACCTCATCCTCCTCCCACAACAGATCTATGCGCCTCACCTGTAGCATTGCAATATGTACATGATTTTCTGGATATGCCCAGTAACATGACAAACAAATAGACTTATCCTTAAGCTCAATCCAATTTTGGCAATGCTCACAAGCCCAAGACTTTGCTCGATTCGCAGAACCACATAAAAGCATAAAGTTTTCAGGTGCTAAATCTGGTTCACCATCAACCTCAAAAGGAACACGATGATCGATTTGCAGCTCGCGCTCATCCACTTGCTCTAGATAAATAAAACATCGACAACCATAACTCTTAATCAACTCATCCTTAATCTGCTTTGATAACCCCGTCCGACCAGACAACCTCGAAAATCTTGTCTTGCTAATATCTCCAAACCTATAGGCAGCAATCTTTCTACCATCACTTCCGACCACCCGAAAAGTTTCTAAGGGAATACCATGTTCGCGCACATCCCTAGCGGCTCTCGGCGGATGATTATAACCATAGGTTCCTTTCAGATCCTCAGTTGTAATAAAACCATATTGGAGAATATGGTCAATTACCGCTTTCGGTCTTTTGGCAGTCACAGATCGACAAATCTGCAAAAAATCATCGGGTAATGGCTGAGAGCTATCCATTTTTCACACCAACGTCAATTGTCTTGGCTGTTCATACCTATAGCTAGCCAAATCGATCAACTTATCCTTTATCAGATTTGGTGATAAATACAAAGACTCAATGGTTTTTTCTTCTCTACCTAATAAAGTTGACTGCGACGATCTCCCAACTTCAATTTCAATTCTTTTAAGAGCCAATCTCTCAGGTAAAATCTGACCAAAAGCCTTATTCCCTAACTTGCCGTCATAACTAATTACAAACCTAATGCCCCGATCATTGAGACTCTCAAGAGCGAGAACAAAATTATCAAAATCAATACCCGATAAATATCTTGAATCCCTATTTCCACATACACCCTGATAAGGCGGATCGAGATAAACCAGATCAGTTTTCTGGACTGCCGCTAATACTTTACGATAATCCCAAGCCGTAAACTGACATTTACCTTTTAATAGGCTAGAAACCCCCGTAATATTTTTACTCATCGTTGCAGGAATTGTCCCTTTGCGTCTCTTGTCTGGACTCTGATTAAATAGACCTTCAGAGTTATAACGTACAGAACCTTTTACGCATCTAGCTAGTAAATATAAAAACAATTTTGGATCGTTAGTTTGATTAAATCTTGTTCTAATTTCAAAATAGTGACCTATTGAATCACTATGCTGCTCATTCCATATATCTGCGTAAGTATTAGCGATCTCACGCGGATCATCAATAATCAACTGGAGTAATTCTATTAGGGGCTGATTAAGATCATTTAACCAAAATCTTTGTGCGTATTGTTTAGCCGATGCTGCGATACTAATTGCTCCAGTCCCCGCGAAAGGTTCAACCAGTCTATCTATCTTGTCAGGAAAAAAGCCAAGAATAAATGAAGCGAGATTTCTCTTGCTACCCTGATATTGAACTGGATGCGGTAAGTTAGACATCGAAGTACAAAAGACTACTTGATTAGCAGCATATCATAGAGTTTAGAATTTCATTTTCAATAAAATAAGCTAATAAAAAAGAGGGCATATGCCCTCTTTTTTATTAGCTTATTTGTGGATTAGACAGAAGCTAAAAAGGTCTTCTTGTATTCAACAAGAGCTTCCTTCAAGATTTTTTCTGCTTCATCAGAGAGCTTCTTCTCAGCCTTGATGATTTCGCCGTACTTGGGCTTGCTGGTTGCCAAGTAGTTACGCAGACCCTTGTTGAATGCGCCAACTTGCTCAACTTCCAATTCATCAAGATAGCCATTAATTGCGGTATAGATAATCGCAACTTGGTCGCCTACGGGCAATGGCGAATATTGAGGCTGCTTGAGAATTTCGCGTAGACGAACGCCACGGGCTAGCTGAGCTTGAGTGGTTTTGTCCAAATCAGATGCGAACTGAGCGAATGCTACGAGGTCATCATACTGAGCCAATTCCAACTTAATCTTACCAGCCACCTGTTTCATCGCCTTGATTTGCGCTGCGGAACCAACACGGGATACCGAGATACCAGGGTTGATCGCAGGACGAATACCAGCGTTGAAGAGGTCAGAAGACAAGAAGATTTGACCGTCAGTAATCGAAATTACATTGGTCGGAATGTATGCAGATACGTCACCAGCTTGGGTTTCGATGATTGGCAATGCAGTCATCGAGCCGCCGCCGAGTTCATCACTTAACTTCGCAGCACGTTCGAGCAAGCGAGAGTGTAAGTAGAATACGTCTCCAGGATATGCTTCACGACCTGGTGGACGACGGAGCAAGAGAGCCATTTGGCGATAAGCTTGGGCTTGTTTTGACAAGTCATCATATACGATCAAAGTGCCTTGACCTTTGTACATGAAGTACTCAGCCAATGCTGCGCCAGTGTAAGGAGCGAGGTATTGCAAGGTAGCAGGATCGTTGGCGCTTGCCATAACGACGATCGTGTATTCCATTGCGCCACTTTCACGGAGCTTGTTAACTACGTTAGCAACGGTAGAAGCCTTCTGTCCGATCGCTACATATACGCAGATACAATCCAAACCTTTTTGGTTGATGATTGTGTCGATCGCAACCGAAGTCTTACCAGTTTGGCGATCGCCAATGATCAATTCGCGCTGACCACGACCAACAGGAATCATCGCGTCAATCGCAGTGATACCAGTTTGTAGAGGTTCAAATACGGATTTACGAGCAATAATGCCAGGGGCAGGAGATTCGATTAAGCGAAATTCAGATGCTTTGATTTCGCCTTTACCATCAATGGGTTGAGCCAAACCATCAACAACGCGACCAATAAATCCTTCCCCTACGGGAACTTGAGCAATACGTCCAGTTGCTTTAACCGAGCTACCTTCAGCGATTTTGCGACCTTCACCCATCAACACAACACCAACGTTGTCTTCTTCAAGGTTTAGCGCAATGCCGACAGTACCATCTTCAAATTCTAGCAACTCGCCAGCCATGCACTGTTCCAAGCCATAGACACGAGCGATACCGTCACCGACTTGCAGGACAGTACCAACGTTAGAAACTTGCAGCTCTTGGTTATAATTAGCAATTTGCTGCTTGATAATATTGCTTATTTCGTCAGGTCTGATGCTAACCATAGTTGTGTTTTACCAGTTATCAGCGATCGATTTGTTTTTTATATTTGAGAATTTGGCTATTAGCAGTTAGCTATTAGCTTTTTGATGATTGGTTCGTAATTCGTAATTCGTAATTCGTAATTACTCTGACCTTCTAAACGCCTGCGGTTAAGCTTGTCTTAAGACGGCGTAGCTGTCCACGAATGCTTGCATCTACTACCTGAGAGCCAACTTTGATGATTACGCCACCGATCAAATCAGGATTGATGGTTATGTCAAGCTGGACGCTCTTAGATTTAGTCATCGCTTTGACGCGATCGCGAAGGCTATCCTCTTGAGATCTGCTCAATTTTAAAGCAGATGTAATTTCTGCAAGAGCTACGCCATCAATCACACGCAATAAAGCTTGAAACTGACTGATGATTTCGCTCAAGAAGGCAATGCGTTTGCGATCCACTAATAGAAGTAGAAAGCTTTTGGTCAAAACGTTAACCGAAGAACCAAATGCACTTTCAATTACGCCTTTTTTGACATTTGCACCAACTAGAGGACTTGCGAAAAGTTGAGTTAATTCAACTGAATCAGTAAGAGTTTCGCTAATTAAACGTACATCTTTGGCGATCGCATCTAAATGATTTTGCTCTTGGGCTAAGGACATCAAAGCCTCAGCATAGGGAGCAACGACTGCTTGACTAACAGAACTAGATTTCATGTTTTCTCCTAGTCAGAACTTAAAAGGGCAATGCTACGGTCGATTAGTTCAATTTGAGTAGATTCACTCAAACCGCGATCAAAATATGACTGCACACTAGCAAGAGCTTTGTCGGCAACTTGCTGACGCAATTGCACGATTACCCTTTCTTGTTCTGTTGCAATCTCTTGATCGGCAGATTCTCGCAAACGAGCAATATCTGCATCTACCGTTGCCAAAATTAAATCAGCCGCGTGCTTAGCATCAGTTTCAGCCTGTTTACGCAAGTTATCCGCTTCAGTTTTTGCCTGAGCCAATTTTCCTTGCTGCACTGCTAGCTTATCTGTTGCTTCTTTTTGACGTTTCTCTGCATCACCAATCGCTGACTGGATGGACTCCAAGCGATTTGAGAGGATCTTGCCAAGAAAACCGCGACCTGCATATACCAGGAAAGCTACGACAATTACTAAGTTAATTACATTAGTTTCAAGAATATCGGTATTAAAACCAATTCCTGAAGACTCGCCTGCTTCGCTAGCAAGTAAAACGAAATTGCTAATCATAAACGTTATTTCTATTACTCAATATCAGCCAGAAGCCAGACCGAAGCTATCTAGGATTATGAAGACTAGGATCTTACTAAGTTACCCAAAAGCTTTTCTAGAACTTGGCGACTGAGTGATTCCACTTCCGTATCCAAAGATGCTGTAGCATCTTGCTTTTGTTTTTCGATTTCAGCCTTAGCAGTTGCAACTTTTGCTTTTGCTTCTGCCATAGCTGCATCAATACGTTCGTTGCGAATCTTATTTGCGGACGCTTGAGCGGTAGCTAAAACGTTTTGAGTGGCTTTACGAGCAGTAGCAAGCTCTTGCTCATATTGCTTTACAACTAACTCAGCTTTCTCTAGACGTTCTTTCGCTCCAATAATTTGCTCTCTAACATAATCGTCACGATCATCGATCGCTTTACTTAGAGGCTTGAAGAAAATAACGTTGAGAATTGCCACAAAAACAATGAACTGCACCGCCATAATGGGGAGAGTGGCATTGACATCAAATAATCCACCCTTCTGCTCGACAGCTTCCGCAGCAAGCAGAACAGTTGAGACAAGGTTCAAAAGTATCATAGTTATTTTGCCAAAAGATTCTGTTGTTAGAGTCATGAAGAAGCTAAGAGCAGACACTCATAGCTTCTTTCTGATTAACTCTTAAGCAAAAGGATTGGCAAATAATAGGATCAGAGCAATAACCAGTCCATAAATCGTTAGAGCTTCCATGAATGCAAAGCTCAAAAGAAGTGTGCCACGGATTTTGCCTTCTGCTTCAGGCTGACGTGCAATACCTTCAACAGCGCGGCTAGCAGCAGTACCTTGTCCGATACCAGGCCCAACTGCACCAAGACCAACAGCGATACTAGCGGCGATTACTGAAGCTGAGGCTACTAATGGATCAATCATTTTTTCTTACTTTTTTTAGTTAATTTGCTGGAGAGAAGAATTTACAGAATACAAGAGCGAAATACAAGATAAAAATACAATTGTGAAATTATAGAAATGAAAAGTCAAATGCTATCTAATGCTCATGACCTTCATCTCCATGACCTTCCATTGCTTCACCAATGTAAGACGCGGCAAGTGTTGAGAAAATCAAGGCTTGGATTGCGCTTGTAAATAGTCCCAAAACCATTAATGGCATAGGAACAAACAAAGGCACTAGGAGAACCATAACGCCAACTACTAGCTCATCCGCGAGAATGTTCCCGAAAAGACGGAAGCTCAGGGAGAGTGGTTTCGTAAAGTCTTCTAGAACCCATAAAGGGAGGAGAAACGGTGAAGCTTGAACATATCTGGTAAAAAATTCCAGTCCACGCTTCTTCAATCCCCCATAGAAATAGGCTAGAGAGACTAACAAAGCCAAGGCAACAGTTGTATTAATGTCACCAGTAGGTGCGCCTAGTTCGCCTTCAGGTAGCTTAATTAGTTTCCAAGGAACTAGTGCTCCAGCCCAATTTGATACGAAGATAAACAAGAATAGACTACCAACAAATGGTACCCATTCTCTATAATGCTTCTCGCCAATTTGGTCTTTGGCAATGCTCTGAACGTATTCCAGAGCATATTCCATGAAATTTTGAAAACCTGCGGGAACATGTTGGTCAGCTTTGGCCGTGCTAGATCCGATGATTGCAGCAACAAGTACTACGCCCATTACAATCCAGCTAACGATTAATACTTGACCATGTACCGCTAGGTTACCGAACTGCCAATAAAAGTGTTTACCCACTTCTAGTGCGGCAAAACTGTTTTGATGGCTAAAAATTACTGGATCGATCATGTTCGATATGTTACAACCTGTAAGAGGTCAAATCAGCGAGAATGAGACACACCTGTCAAATCTTGAGCAAGAATCGCTAAAACAGCAAGTTTGTAGGTCATAAAGCCAAAAAATGCTGGCAAAACCTGCAATTGTTCTGACTTGGCGGCGATCGCTATTAGAACTACAAATACGCCAAAGCGAGCATAACCGAGTCGCTTGGACTGTTTACCCAAACGATCTACCCCTTTGGAAAGCATCCTAAGATAGATAGCACCGACCACTGCACCGACAAAATAGCTGAGTGCAATGTTCCATCCATACACGCACAACACAACCAGACCAATAGCTAGTCCAGAGATGATGGTTAGCATTAACAGCTTTAATTTGAGACGATTGTATTCATCCATTCCATCAGAAACTGATGAAGATGAGCTGTCCACAATCGCCTGCGAAGCTGTACTGTTTTTTGCGGGAATAATCTTCACTGTTGACTTTTAGCGAAAATTGCTGATTATTTGAGTGAAGAACTGTTATTTGAGATATTACTCAAACGAAATTGGGTGTCTAAAGACTTGGATGTAGCTGCCTACAACGTTACTAAGAATATCACGCAAGATGCCACATTTGCTTTACAACTCTTCAACAAATAACTATGCGGCGGCACAAAGCCATTGCCTATACTTTTTGGCGGATACTTTATAATAGGTATTTAGTCTATGTTGGGGTGTTACCATAGCAAAAAGTTTTAGACGAATTCTGAAAAAATAAGTTAAAAAATTAAATTAGCTTCTAAATTTGTTTTTTTAATTGCCTGACTAAGTTTTCGCTTAAAATTCATTACTTTCTGTGAGCATCCAGAATTTGCAACCTATGTCCACATCTTTCGCTAATCCTCGCCCGTTTCAGTTTGCTTTGCCAGCCGCAGTTGTTTCTCTTGTTTCTGCTGCTTGGCTGTCTCTAGGGGCGATCGCGCCAAATGTTGCTTCAGCACAGCAACTTCTAGCCCAGTCACAGCCCGTCGCTTCTCCCCAAGCTCAGCCTTTAGAGCCTACTAAGCCCAATTCTCTTGAGAGTAGTGTGTTTAGTATTTCGGGTGGACAGCGATTGATGTCGGAGTCGATGACTGCAATTAGTCAGCAAAATTACGATCAAGCTGTTACTAAGTTGCAAGATGCGCGCCAAGTGTTTAACCAGCTATCAAATTTTTATCAAGAGTTAACGACAAGCTTTTCAGGAATTGATAATCGCATTTCTGATAGCCATCGTCGCAAGGCTTTACAAACAGCTCAGTTGCGTGATGAGGCAACCTATCAGCTTGCCGTAGTCTATCGCGCCAAAAATCAGCCTGAATTGGCTGTGCCTTTGTTAATTCAGTTGATTCGTAGTCAAGCGCCAACTCGCGATTTGGGCTCACAAGCTTATCAGCAGTTGTTTGAGCTAGGTTTTGTGGATGCACAGTTTGTGCGCCCTAATGCTGCGGCTCCTAAATAACATTAGTTCGGGTTAAGCTAGCTGAATTTATATGTAAAAAAGTAAAAGCCTCGCATAGCGAGGCTTTTACTTCTTTAAGAGTTTTTTGCCCACCAAGCTAAGCCATAGCGTTGGCTAACTATATTTGTTTGGGGAGACTTAAAAACAACTCTAAGTTTGTATTTGCCTGTTATGGGGATTTTTATGAATATATGCTGTAAGTTGTCAATTTTGCTAGCTGATGACCAGATATTTTGGGAAATATCGGTATCTTGCGATCGCATCAAATACAACTCAACTTTATTAAAATCCTCATCGCTGAACTCTTCGCCAATATCAAATAACCCATTACCATTTTTGTCGTTGAGCTTAACTTGACGATCCCAAGTTAGAGTTGCCGAAATAAAACTATCAGCAACTAAGGGATCACTAAAAACATATTCTTGGTATTTATCAACTTCGACAATATTTGTATCCCAGCCGATCGCAGAGATATTAGCTGAGCCATTATTTGGAGATTGTTGCCCTGCTTGAAATTGCTGAAAAGCGCGATTGGCATTGAGTTGACCTGCCCCCAGACTACGACTGAGGGGTGTCTCACGGCTAGAATAGGCTTCGGTGTCGATCCATGTTTTGCCAAAAGCATCCAGAATAGTCTTCGACATGCCGAGAATTTTGCCATCGCCAATATCCTTGAGCTTATCAGCAGAGTTAATTAGCACAGCTTTAATTAATTCATGACGACGCGCATCAATACTCCAGTAGCCACTTGTGATTTGGCGATTGGCATATTCATGTAGGAGTGCGATCGTCCCGACAACATGGGGGGTAGCAAAACTGGAACCATTAGCATTTTTAAATTTACCTTGCAAGGTCGGTAGTTTAAGGTTATTTCCAGGAGCTAGTATTGCCATTGAGCGCCTACCATCGATGGGGCTTTCGACTCCTGATGTCCATTTCCCATCTTTATTGAGATCGCTAAAGACTTCACCTTGATCATATTTTCCATTGCTGTTGCGATCGAGATATGGCTCATCAATTAGGTTGCCGCGATCGAGTTGACGGTAAATGCCATCGACCTCATGGGTAAATCCGACCGTAAAACCGTTATATAGATCTGTGGGGATGGGAATACCACCTTTGCCTTGGTTACCAGCAACGATCGGTAAAGTGTTATAGGTTGCAGCGAGCCAATCAACGCATAGAGTTAATAAAGCATCGCCATCGAGTTTTGCATTAGGGCGAGGGTCTTCACTGAGGAGTTCCCCAAAGCTGAAATTAATAGCGCGAACAGTACCGTTGTATTGTCGGGCAACGTGCTGAGCCGCGATGCAGGCTTCAGGTTGTCCATCTTGGCGACGTTGTGAATAAGCTGAGGATAGCAGCTTGGCATCTGGGGCAACCCCACGACGAATTTTATGTTGGCTAATGATCACAGCGGCAACTTGGGCGGAATGATCATCGACATTGCGATTCGGGATAGCTTTACCGTCACGAAAAAAGACTTCGTAGGGTTGAACAATGATGCGGTCTAGTTGCAAAAGTTTATTGGAGATTTTATCTACGGCAAAACGACTAGGACGGCTTAGCTCAACTTGTCCGATAAATACGTCTTTGCCAGTAAGGTTATAGGGTGCTTTTTGTAAAGTTCTTGCATCTATGCCTTGGCGATCGACTGATTTGTCTAAAGCCCAAGTTGCAGGGGTAGTAGACATACATAATAAAATCCAACCGACAAACCAGCCTGACCTATGCATTTTTATTCCCGTTTACTGTCTGAATGACTTTGCACCGCATATTTATTAGCATAATCAAAAAACTCTCAGCTTTACAGCGACTATAGTCGTAGTTAGCTATTCTCATTATGAAACCGATTTTGTTGTTTCCAGCGCCTTCGGCGCTGGAAACAACAAAATCGGTTGTTTGAAAGCCCGCCAACGGCGGGCTTTCAAACAACCGATTTTGATCATGAGAACTTCTGAGTCGTAGTTAGATAAAACTAGAAAGAGAGAGGGGCGCTTTGCGCTCCCCTCTCTCTTTCTAGTTTTATAACAATTTTCAAAATGGCATTGCCATTTTGAAAATTGTTATAAAACCCTTATTGGGTTTGCTTTTTAATTCTCGCAATTATAGTCACACTTTCGAGAATTGATATTTGGTCTTGAAAATAGTTGCAAATCGCTGCATCTCCTTGTTGGTGTTTATAACAGGGCGGCGATCGCTATAAAAGTATTTTGGCGGTTGAATCTAGAGGTTCAATAGGAGAATATCTGTGCATAATTAATTCATGGGCGCGTCCACTTTACTTAAACTACGATAGTTAACTCAAAATTTATGACAAAACCTTGGGCGATCGCGATAGCTGCAATTTCTTACTTTAGTATTAGCACCGCAGTCTATGGCGATGTCAAAATGTCACGACGTGCCAATGATTTAGAAATCGATCGCCAAGTGATCGAGAGTAGTCCTGTATTGCAACGGTGGCTAGAGAAACCCCCTGATCTTTTAGAAGATATTTACAATACGCCTAGTTTTAATACAAAGTTGGGGATTAGCCTTACCTCGCGCAATAATTCTTTTGGAGTTGGGGCTGGGGTTGAGGATTTGTTTGTGGGGCAGTCGCCTTTGACGGTGAGTGGAAGCTATCAGAATGAGTTTAGTGGTCGAGAAAGTGAGTTGCAGGCAAATATTCGTTACTATGCTTTACCATTGGGCTCTTATTGGAATATTGCGCCGCTTGTGGGATATCGTCAATTTAATCAGCTAGATCGCCCACAAATTTCAGGCTTAGATGTAGGATTGCTAGGAATTTTGGTTTTATCACCCAATAATTCTGATTTGCGGCTAAGTCACACTTTTACTTCTCCCAGTGGCAATCTTGAGATGAGCACAACTGCACTCTCAACTAGCTATGCAATCACCAGAAATTTACGATTGGGTACAAAAATTGAATGGCGGCGATCGTCTTTGATTTATGACAGTCGTGTGGGCTTCTCCTTAGAGCTAGCACTGTAACAATCATTTTTGGCGGCGCGAAGCGCCGCCAAAAATGATTATTGGAGCTTTGCGACAGGATAATCGGTTAACAATTGACGTTGAGTGAGTAAATCGATTGCCGTTACTAGTAATTCGCGCTTATCGCTAATGCTAAATAAAACTTTGAGCCGATCGCAATCGGGCTGACCTAGCGGATCGAGTATGGCGATCGCCTGTGGCATTCCTACGCCATTAGCATCAGCTTGTAATGGTTGAAAAGCTTCTTTAGCTTTTTGCCCAAATTGCATGACTATGCGATCGCCATCAAAACTTATTTCTGCTGCCCCGATGGGGCGGCTTTCCATTTCACCAATGGTGAGTGCAATTTCGGGTTGATTTGGTTGAGTTGCTCTGAGTAATAACTCTACGGGACGGCGAGTGGGATAGACCTGTCCTCGGCGAAATAGTTGTTGATATTTCCACTGCTCCGCACTGCGATCCCAATAGCGAATGGCATAGGAATGAAATAGATAATCTTGAAGAGCTAAACCTTGACTGAGCATCAAAGCACCATGGGCAATCGCTTCAAAGGGCTTATGACTATATACTTTCCCCATTTTAAAATAGTTTTCAACAAATGAACATACTGATGGAATCAGCGTACAACCACCGACTAAGAGAATATGTTTAATATCCCCTTTGAGAATTCCTTTATTAAAGGTGCGATTGATTAATTCATCGATCGCTAATTGCAGAACTCGATAAAATCCTTTTCTCTCTAATAACTTCTCTAATTGTTGGCGAGTATAATTGATCTCGATCGCAGATTGCGTAGTTAGATCAAAAAAGATTTCGGAAGCTATTTCTGTTTCTGAAAGTGTGATTTTAATCCGTTCCATTAAAAACTTAAGAATGCTTAAATTAGTATCTGCATTTATATCAGCAGTTTCTTCACGACTTTCTAAATAATCTTGGACTAACCATTGATCGATATCTTCGCCACCGATTGTATAACCTGTCTTCGCGATCGCCTCTGCTTTATACTCTGTCCATTCATTGCGATTGACCCCGATTTCCTCTCCCCATTTGGCAATGTTTTCACTCTTAGGTAATCGCACCAGTGATAAATCTAATGTGCCACCGCCAAAATCGATTACTAATACTAATGCACTGGGCGCGATCGCCTCATAACCAAGAGCCGCAGCCGTTGGTTCATCAAGAATACGAATACGCGGCGTTTGCAATGTCGGCAGATTGGGCGCAAATATCTCAGCGCTACATTCATCTAGCCATCGCAAATATTTTTCGTAAGCCTGTACAGGAGCTGTCAAGATTATTTCCGATGGAAA
Source organism: Pseudanabaena sp. BC1403 (assembly GCF_002914585.1). Taxonomy (NCBI): domain Bacteria; kingdom Bacillati; phylum Cyanobacteriota; class Cyanophyceae; order Pseudanabaenales; family Pseudanabaenaceae; genus Pseudanabaena; species Pseudanabaena sp. BC1403. The sequence goes on along the minus strand of NZ_PDDM01000036.1, from coordinate 5,296 downwards.
AATCTGCTGCGATCGCAGTTCCTTAGAAAGTTCGCGCAAAAACTGATTGCCTAACCATTCAGGTGTTACTTTAACTCCATCAAGTTTAGGAACATAATTTACATTTGCCACTAACCGCCGTTTGATTTGATTAAATAATCTGGGTTGGGGGCGATCTTTACCTTGATCGATGATCCGCTGACCGATTTCGACTATTTCTGCTTGGGCATTCTGCACATACATCAATGATGGGACAAGACCATTTAAAGGTGCAGGACGATTAAGATTCTCAAAAATTATGGTTTCAGGCTGATTTGTGGCAATATTCCATCGCGCAATCAGAGTGTTACTACTACCAAAATCAATGGCGATCGCATTCATCATCTTTTGTAAATCACAAGCAATATTGCCAACAGTATCATTACATCATTAAATTTTGTGCGTTGCTATACCAATCATGTGTAATCGATTCGGTATCTTTTTTAGCCATTTGATAAATATATCTTGAGTATGATTGAAAAAATCTGACAATAATTAATCCCTAAAATAATCATGAGCGGAAACGAGTCGCGCATTCAAGCCATTTATCAGATCACCAATCGCGAGCCAATGCCCAAGAAAGCACCAAAGCGCTTGGAAGAGATGTGGGCGACCGATGTGTTTACTCTGAGCAAGATGCAAGAATGTCTTCCTAAGACAGTCTTCAAATCGATCAAGAAAACAATTCTAACTGGTGAAACTCTTGATAGCTCAGTAGCTGACGCGATCGCCTTAGCGATGAAAGATTGGGCAATTTCCAAAGGTGCATTATATTACGCCCACGTCTTTTATCCTTTGACCAACATTACTGCTGAAAAGCATGATGGCTTTATCTCAGTTCAGAGCGATGGGTCGGCGATCACCGAATTTGCTGGTAAAGTCCTTGTACAAGGTGAACCTGATGGTTCCTCATTCCCCAACGGCGGTATCCGTTCTACCTTTGAGGCACGTGGCTATACAGCATGGGATGTCACTAGCCCTGCTTATATCATGGAGACCGACAATGGTTCTACCCTGTGTATTCCTACAGTTTTCGTGTCTTGGACTGGCGAAGCTCTAGACAAGAAGACTCCATTGTTGCGATCGAATGCAGCTATGAATAAAGCTGCCACCAAAGTCTTAAAACTGATGGGTGAGAAAGATATTGCCCCCCTCAACTCTAGCTGTGGTGCTGAACAAGAATATTTCTTGATCGATTCTAATTTTGCTAATGCTCGTCCAGATATTTTACTAACTGGTCGTACCCTATTTGGGAAGCCCTCAGCTAAGGGACAACAGTTTGACGACCATTACTTTGGCGCAATCCCTGAGCGTGTGCAAGTCTTCATGCAAGATGTTGAAGAGCGCTTGTATCGTCTTGGCATTCCTGCCAAAACTCGCCACAACGAAGTTGCCCCCGGACAATTTGAAATTGCGCCATTTTTTGAAGCTGCTAACGTAGCTACTGATCACCAACAAATGATCATGACTCTGCTTCGTTTCACAGCTAAGAAACATGGCTTTATGTGCTTACTCCATGAAAAACCATTTGCAGGCATTAATGGTTCTGGCAAGCATGTTAACTGGTCAGTTGGCAACTCTACTCAAGGTAACTTGCTTGACCCAGGTGATACACCTCACGCCAATGCCCAATTCTTGGTCTTCTGTGGTGCAGTCATTCGTGGGGTTCACAAATATGGACCTCTGCTCCGCTCCGTAGTTGCAACTGCTGGCAATGATCACCGCTTAGGTGCAAACGAAGCTCCTCCTGCGATTATCTCGATGTATCTTGGTTCGCAACTTGAGGATGTATTCGCGCAAATTCTTCAAGGCGATCTGAAGAGTTCATCTGCCAAAGGTTCGATGAATATTGGTGTTGATACCTTGCCAATCTTGCCAAAAGATCCAGGCGATCGCAACCGTACTTCACCTTTTGCTTTCACTGGTAATCGTTTTGAGTTCCGCGCTGTGGGTTCTAATCAATCCGTAGCTGGCCCCCTCGTCGCCATGAATACTATCCTTGCCGAGTCTCTCGACTGGATGGCTGAAAAGCTTGAAGGAGCAATGGCTAAGGGTGCTGATTTGAATGCTGCGATTACTGCTGTTCTTAAAGAAGTAATGGAACTTCATGGCGCAGTAATTTTTAATGGTAACGGCTACTCTGAAGAATGGCATAAACTCGCTGTAGAGCGTGGCTTAGCCAATCTTCGCGCTACCCCCGATGCATTGCCTGTTCTCAAGGAATCTTACATCGAAGAATTGTTCAGTAGAGAAGGTGTTTTAACTCCTGTTGAGTTAGCTAGCCGCTTTGAGACTTACGCTGAGCAGTACATTCTGTCGATTGAAGTTGAAGCTAAGCTTGTTGTCAGCATGGTGAAGACTTTGATTTATCCTGCGGCAACCCGTTATCTCACTGATCTCAGCAATACTTCTCTCAGCTTGAAGGAGCTTGGTGTTGACTTTGATAAAGAAACCATCGAGAAGGTTGCTTCTTTAACTAAGCTTGCGATCGATGGAGTTAGCAAGCTCAGTGACGCTTTGGCAAAACACGATTTCGCTACTACTGAAGATCATATGCAGTATCTCTCTCATACTGTCCGACCTTTAATGGATGGAATCCGTGGCTATGTTGATGCTTTGGAAGGTGAAGTTGCTGATGACCTCTGGCCATTGCCTACCTACCAAGAAATGCTTTTCATTAAGTAATTTCAATTCCTGCAACCAATAAAAAAGCGGCGCATTGCGCCGCTTTTTGTTTATAGAAAACAAGGTCACTTTATCTTTATTTATCACTTCTAAATATGTAGTGAAGTTAGCAGCCTTGCAACTATATCTTTCATCCTTTGTATTACATCATTTATATTGCTGAATTCCTCAACAATTTGTTCCTTAGTCAGTTGATCTAAATTATCATCATTGTTATCCGAAAGTGTATCCGAGACTGGATTAATAGCTTTATCAAAACGATCAATGTATGGTGTAAATTCTAGAATGATGCGATTACATTCTTGACTACCCAAAAAATTTTCTCTATCTACTAAATATTTTGATCTTTTCCTGAGCTCTTTAAGGATAATGTCTTTCAGTATATTTAAGACTTTGTTTGCATCTGAGAGACGTTCATCGTAAGTAAGGTCAAAATCTTTAGGAAGTAATCCTCCAATCGAAATCTCTTCATCAAAATATACACCGATAACAGATGCATCTTGCAGATTAGCCCCATCTAAGTTTGCCCCTTGCAAATTTGCTCCACTAAGATAGGCGCAGGTTAGATTTGTATTTTGTAATTGAGTGGATGCTAAGTTAGCATCACCGAAATTTGTTCTTACCATTCTTGCATGAATTAATACTGCCTGCTCCAAATTTGCTATTGAAAGTTTGGCTCCAGTCAAATCAGATTTTTCTAGGCTTGATTCCTTTAAACAAACAGCACTTAAATCACTTCTTATCAGGCAACATCTTGTTAAATTGGCTTTAGTTAGGTTTGCAAAACTTAAGTTAGCTCCTTGCAAGTCAGAATCGCTTAGATCTGCTTCACTGAGATTTGCAAATCGTAAATCAGCGCCGTTGAGCTTTACTTCTCTAAGCTGAGCAAAATTTAAATTTGCATAAGCTAAATCTGCTCCTTCTATTTCTGCATTATATAGTTTTGCACAACTCAAGTTTGCTCTTTCTAGTTGAACTCGATGCATTTCTGCACCCTCTAAATTTACTTCGATTAAACTAGCTGAATCTAGGTAAGCACCTCGCAATCTTGCACCTGAAAGATTGGCTTTATCGAGATTCGCGTTGGAAAATTTAGACCCATCAAGCATAGCACCATGTAGATTTGCGCTTCTTAAATCAACATCACTTAAGTCAGCTTCGCGGATATAAGCTTTTTCAAGATTTGCTCCGTGCATCTTTGCACCTCTAATAACAGAATTACTAAGTACACTCCTTTTAAGAATTGCGTTTCCTAAGTTTGCATTTGTTAGATTTATACGAATCATTTCCGTGTTTTCAATCCATGCATCAGTAAGATTTGTTTCTTCAAAATTTGTACAAGTGATTATAGCTTCTGTTAAATTAGCCTCGATCAATGTGGCTTTATAGAAGTTTGCTCTCTTTGCTTTTACCTTTTTAAGATTTGCTCCATTTAAATTTGCATGACTAAAATTTGATTCCCAAATCTCCGCCCCTTCCAAGTTGGCATTACACAAGATTGCATTTCTAATCATAGAATTATTTAATTTAACTCTTTGAAGGCTCGCTTCCTCTAAATTTGCATTCTCAAGATTCGTCTGTATCATCACCGCATCATCTAAGTTTGCTCGACACAAATTTGCACCCTCAATATCAGAGTTGTTTAACTTACTCCCTCGAAGACTTGCATTCTCTAAATTTGCATTTTTAAATTTTGTCCTTAACATATCTGCTTCATCTAAATTTGCCTCAGTTAGAATTGCTTCTTCAAATTTGGCTCCAAGAAGACTTGCAGAACGAAAATCAGCGCGATGCAATTTCGCACCCCAAAAATTGGTTCCCCTTGCGATTGCTCCACGAAGTTTAGCTCCTTGCAAACTCACATTATAAAAATTTGCACCTCCTAAATTTGCTCCTTCGAGATCAGCGCCATTCATGTTTACATATTCAAGATCAGCTCGTCGAAGTATTGCCCCCCTCAAATTAGCTTCTCTTAAATCTGCTCTAGTCAAATCTGCACCACGCAAACTTACACCATCAAGGTTTACAAAGCTTAAATTCGCACCACGAAGGCTTACCCTGTTCATTGATGCACCACCAAGATTTACACCTTGAAGATTTGCATTATCTAAACTAGCGCCATTTAGATTTGCTCCTTGCAGATTCACTCCACGTAAATTCGCTCCATTTAAGCTAGCACCTTGAAGATTTGCTTCACTTAGATCCTTATCCGATAAATCTTGACCATCTAGGCATACCCCTTGAAGATTTTTTTCGTTACTATCGACATCATTTTTGACTGTCTTAAAATCGTTGCTTTTCTTTCGATTAATCCTTAAAACCCTGCATATTTGTCCCCATACAGCCATTTAAATTACCCTCACGGTATTTCTGTCAAGTTTAACATGAACTTCTTCTATATTTCTTCTAAATAGGTGGCTAGGCGCTATTAAATATAAAGCAAAAAAAACGTGCTGCCCATTGTGCAGGCGGTATAGGTTTTAATATAGTTTTTTAATTATGCTGAGGCGTTGTTGCATGAATAAAAAGAAGCCAAAAGATGGAGGATCTTAGGATAGACAATTAACGAACAACAGAACAGGAGACAGGTTTA
>NZ_PDDM01000035.1 GCF_002914585.1 Pseudanabaena sp. BC1403 | reverse complement strand
GTCAAGCAGAAATTTTGTCCGCGTCTGATTGCGATCGCATTCGTCGATCGATAATTTCCAAACATCACTTGTTACTTTGGGATATTGCCCGATATACGGGGGAACGTTGGGGGGCAATTTGCCAACTGAAAGTTAGTGATGTTTATCAGGATGCGATCGCCTCGGTTCCTCGAACCGAAATTACTTTCCAGAAACATACTCGTAAGGCTTCGCCGTCGGGCAAGCAAGAAACTCGTCAATGTCCTGTGCATCCTGAGTTAGATCGGTTGCTACACGCTTACAAGCCAAATCCATCGGGCTATTTATTCTCGTCGGGGTTTGGGGCTGCAAAGCATATCTCTTTTTCGGCATGTGATAAATGGCTTCGCGCTGCGGTGGTTCGTGCTGGTCTGGGGCATCGGGGAATTAGTTCACATTCAACCAGACGATCATTTATCACGGTGCTTTATTACGATCGCGGGGTCGATATCAAAACTTTGCAAGCAATTACCGGCCACTCTGATTTGAAAAGTTTGCAGAGATATATTGAGGTGTCCGATGATCGCAAAGTTGCCGCGATCGCTTTACTTTGATTGATATTTTTTGCCAAGGGCGGTGCAAATTTCCTTTGCACTTGCTCCCCCGGCCCACATTGCTGCGATCGCCTCGGTCTGTTTTTTGGGTATGTGGTGGTGTCGCAGTTTTCCAGAAATGTCCTGATACACGTAACGTTTGTACCAATAACATCTTTTATTCTTGCCTATGACAAAGTAATGCTCGATATAGCCATGAGTTTTCCTCGAGGTAGAAATTTCTGGAAAACTATCGAGATTGCTAGGGTTTTCCAGAAATTTGACATCGATGTCTTGGGCGGCTGCCCGATCGCATATCTCTATTTCTAGGGGTAAAACTGCCTGTGTCTGCCGATCGCTTTTGCCATTTCCTGCCAGTTCTTCTGAGAACTGGTCAAGCCGAATTTCCCCAATTACCTCGGCAAGTTGGGCGATCGCTTTTTCGTCCTTGGTCCCAATAGCAATTTTAAATCGTGGCAATATTTCTAGGACATTTTGGGGCGGTAAGTCTAAAACACTTAGCTGTAAGGTTTCCATACTTTTTCATGGCGGCGCGATGCGCCGCTAGTTTTTGTGATCGCACTGCGCTTTAGCTTTGGTTTCGTGACTTTTCAATTTCAATTGGGGAAAGTGAATCAGGTAAATTTTCTAATTCACAATCAAGTACTTTTGCAAGCTTTCTCCAATCTCCGAAAGTTAATTTAGCGATAGTCCTACCAGTCATCCAATTACTTACTGTTTGCTCTGATACTTCAAGAGCTTCAGCAATATCTTTTTGCGTAATGCCCCTTAATGCCATAAGTCCTGCTATTGGTGAAACTGATTTTTGACTCATTTATTATAAACCATTTTATATTGAATATAAAGAGCTTGCTATTTTGTATAAAGCGCTTTATAGTTGAACCAACTAACGAAAAGCGGCGCTCAACTATGAACATAGTCAAGCGCCGCCCCCGTTCGTATTAAGCCAATTGTCGCACTCATATATATCACGATCTAGAGATTCCCTATCAATTAGGTAGTCGTGATTTTTGTGCGACTTGTTTCGCTCACAAACCTAAAAACTATATGCCTTACGAAATACCGCCTAACTCTCAAGGCTCTTTCTGTGCTGGTTGCCGTGCCCGAATCTTTTGGGCACGGACTAAAAAAGGAAAGTGGATACCTTTAGACACTGACCTAAGACCACACTTTACAACCTGTCCCATGTCCAAAAGATTCAGGAAACCAAAATGTTAAGAGGTCAACCCATCATGCAACCTATTGCCCGTTATTACTCATCTCGCTCTCATCCTATGCCCGCTAATGTTGAAGATTGGATCGAGCGCCTGCCTATGGCACAAAAAATCTCGCTGGCTAGTGCCTTACTCAACCAGTGCGATCGCGTTTTTCAAACTAGTTCTAGGGTTACTGAGTTTCGCAAAGACCGTGAAGGAGATCACGCATCGTGATTAAAATCCCTGATTCTGTTGGAGTTTTGCCGCCCAAAGTCTTAGCAGCGATCGCAGTTATTCAAGCTTTAGAAATTCCTGTCATGGAGTTGTCTGAGCTGATCACCTATCTAGCCAATGTTTACAACATTGACTCAGGTATGAATTACGAGGGTTACATTTCGTTTGATATTTACAAATATAAGGTAGATGACCATGCCTAACGATGATTACGCACCGTATCTGATTAACGATCGCTCCAGCTCATTACTGCATCTGATTGATGCTTTCCAGTTCACCGAAAGCGAATTGAGTGATGTCTATGACGGCGTATTCAATCGCATGAAAAATGCTTTTGCTCCAGACAATTCCGAGAAACCGCTTACACCAATTGATGTAAGGGCTGTACGTGAATATGTTGCCACACTAAACAATCCACCAATCAGCCAAGATACAGCCGACTGGATGCGCGATCGTCGTCCTACGAAAGAAGAGGTTGACCACTCTTTAACAGCGCTGGTTAATGATTTGAAAAGCGATACTAAATTGCTGTTTGAAGTTGAAGTACTTGAAGCTTATATGCTCTTGGGTATGGTGCAAGCTGCGATCGTCTCCCTTGATATCCCAGAAAATCTAGAAAAGTTCGGACGGAAATTTATTGGTGCATTTTGCGATCGCTATCGCATCAAATACCCTGATCTGGTCAAAACTTTAGAGCTTGGATGGACAGTAACTTGCACATCAGAAGAATTCTATGACCTGATGGACTCTGATGATGAAGAGCTAAGCGTTGAAGACTTCATGAATAGTGATGTTTTGATTCATGCTCCTGACTTCGTGATGCCTGAAACACCAACAGTTTGGGAGGACTAGACAACTCAGCAATGGACGCGGCGATTAATCACCGCGCCGCCTGCTGAGTGTGTCCAAAGCACTCGGTATAGAGAGACGGTTTATGGATAGAAGAAAGCCTTGCTGCTTATTATTTTCACAAACCGACTCTCTATCAACCTACAGAAAGAATTAAGCCTGAAGCGCTTCTGGGTGATTCCTAGGTCTATATCCACATAATCACTCGCATACTATGAATATCATCGGTCTAGACGTTGGTCGTAACAACGTCACAGCCTGTTTGCTGTCGGAATATCCCGAACAGCCGCTTAAGCATTTTCAGAATATCAAAAAAGACATTATCAAATGTCAAGCCGACGCGATCGGCGTTCAGAGATTACTTGACCTCAAACCTGATGCCGTGGTCATGGAACCAACAGGAATCTGGTATAGCAATTTCTGGAAACATCTCGCAGACTTTCACAAGATTCCGATCTACTGGATTGGTCATGGAGACCTTGCAGCACAACGCGGGGCTTATGGATTTAAGAATAAAACTGACCCTGAAGATGCATTTTGCTTAGCTCTAACCTACTTTGATGAGCGCTTTGTTGACATCCACGGTAACAAGCGATATTTGGACTTTGAGACAGGCAAAGTCTCACTGGTTCGTGACTGGTTCTTTGAATGTGAGCAACTCGATAAACTGCTTAACTCATTGATTAATCAATGCCGACAACGGTTAACAATGGAGTTTCCAGAAATTGCACAGAAGGACTCACACGTATCCCAGAAATTAGGATACGCGCCTATGTGGGGATACGTTGCAGGAATTAGGGAATATGCCTATATCAAGAATCTACACGCTAAAAGCGTTGCCCGTGCGATCGGCATTGAGATCAGCGAATACACCAAACAACATGCCAAGAAGATTTGTGAGCTTCAAAAACAACTCGATCAGAAAGAGCGCGATCTAGCCTTACTCATGCAATCTGATGAGTTCGCACCATACCTAAAAGTCTTCAAAAACTTTGGTTTCGGACTTCGTAACCAAGCCCTGCTGCTATGCCAGTGCTACCCGTTCGATCGCTTCCTGCTCGACGGCAAGCCGTGGGTCACATATGATGACGGCGTGAACAAACAGGGAATACCCACATCCCAGAAAAGACATCGATCGCTTAGAAGTTTTCAGTTGTTCCTGGGGTTAGGCTATACCGAAAAACAATCTGGCGATAAAAAGGTCAAAGCCCTTGGTGGGTCTGACATCACGAGAGCTAGCCTCTATGCATGGACATTAACCTCAGTTCTACCAGAGAGGCGAGAAACATCGTGGCTAGGCAAGAAACTAAGTAAAGTTCACGATGACGGCTGGACGCTCAAAGGTTTGAAAGAAAGCAAGATTTCTGGAAAACAGAAAATCATCAGGATTTTATTTAAAGTTACCCGTATGCTTTTCTACGAGCTATGTCGGGAAACCAAGTAATGATTTCTGCGATCGCAAAAACTGCGATCGCATATTTTGAAACCAGAAAAAAGTACTAGAAAGAAAATAAAATCCTTCAAATTGACTGCAAAAGTGCCAGAATTTTTCGTTTTTCAAATTTTTGGCAATCGAAGGAGATTCAAGATTATAGATACATAGTTGAAATAAGGATTTCTCCAACTTGCCGTCTTTAATTTCTTTATTCAATCAGAAATTAAAGACATGGCTGTGAAGTATTTCAACAGGCTAACCAAGCTAAATTACGTTTAATACCAAAACACAAAGTGGCGCAGCCATTTTGTGTTTTTAAAACTCTTACGGGATTTGGCTTTTAATTCACAGAAGTGTTGTCACACTTTTGTGAATTGGTATAAGGAAGACTAAATTGATGCCAAATATTTTTTATCTTCCCATTCTTGTAGCTATATACCTTCCTTTCACAGACTACAGACATCTGAAACTATGGAATATAGATAGAATGTTTTCCTCAGTACACATCTATCAAAAACAAGAAGCTGGTAATGTAGATTATTCATCTAGCCCACATTATTTTGAAGAAGCAAAAGTTCTTGCTATATACATTGAGCCAAGGTTCAGAGGTTCGATTGATGAACTCAAAAAGAAAACTTCAGTTCCAATTGTCTTTCCATCATTTATCCCTCCTACTTCTGATGGGAGTAGGTTTAATATAACTGTAAATATAGTTAGTGCGACTGTGTCTAGCTATGAATTAATCACAGGTATTAAAGGTTGTCGTGGTGAAAACGTATGTAGGTTTTGCTCTCTAACTGGAGAATTAATCACTCCAGAGACAAAAACAGCCAATCAAAGATATTCTGAAAATTATGACGACTGCGATCGCTGGTAATGTCAAGATTGATGCTAGTGGTGATATTTTGGTTTGGGCATCGCATATATATTTCAAAAATAGCGATCGCAAGTTGTTTTTTGAAAGTTAGGATTTTGGCGATCGCAGCTTAATTTTAAAACTAGGATTTTGGCGATCGCACGTTGATTTTGAAAGTTAGGATTTTGGCGATCGCTTTGTTTTTGAAGACTTAGGTATCTTGGGCTGTTTTGTAGAAAGCTTTTGCAATTGCTGGACTTGCTTGAGAGTTAATCCAGTAAATTGGGCAACTAAATCTGTGGAGACATTGGAAAGCAACATGTTTAGAGCTATTTGACGAGCAGTTTCAGCCTTGCCTTCAGCTTTGCCTTCAGCCTTGCCTTCAGCCTTGCCTTTTGCTTCGCCTTCCAGTAAAATATCCTGATAAATCACTGATTCTTTCATGATTTCACTCCTTAGTAGTCTTTGGATGATTGCTTTATCTAAGGCTATACCCGATATTATAGCGGTAGACGCTGCTACGTTACTTTGTACTCGTTTATCGGCAATATTATCAATTTGTCTAGCCACATCTCTTAAAGTTTCTTCAGGATCGCTTGTTTTGGTTAAAACGGCGAGAGGCAATAGTCCTAGATATTGCTGAAAGATATCAGTAGGTTGTTCCCAGAGACGGACGATATTAAATTCATGGTTTAGTTGCTTAGATTTAAAGCTAGTTTGATATGCAAGTGGTGATTTTGTTGGCTTTAAATAGATAACAGTTTGATGAATTTCTTTATTAGGATATTTACCGTAAAGTCTCAACCAATAATTAGCCATCCGATATGCCATTGTCTCATCGGTTTTGGTCTGAAACTCTAAATGCACAACTATTTCTGAAGACTCTAGAAATATGACAGAATCTGCACGGATTGGCTCGGCAGAGAGTTCCGATGGTTCGAGTTTGGTTAGCAGAATGGATTTCCCCAAGAGCCAACAGGCAAAGTCTTCGGGGAAGTTCTCGGCGAGAAACTTGCAGGTATTGTCATACATCGAGGAATTTTATCATTTTTGAAGAAGCCAAATTTTCAAGTGATCGCAATGCAGCATCTCTTTGGAAAGTTAAGGTTTTAGCGATCGCATACACAATTCAAAATAGAAATCTCAGCTTGCTTTTAAAATGAAGATTTTTGCGATCGCTTGATTTTTAGATGACCTTGGCATACGAATTTTTGAAGCTGTATGAAGTATTGGTGTAACTCATGCCCCAAAGAGTAATGACAACTTGGAGAATTGTCATGAGATTCTGGTATGTTTGAGGTTCGCCGTTAGCTGACAATCCATGACCGTTAGAGAAACTTTTCGTCGCACAAAAATTGTTGCTACTATTGGACCCGCAACCAGTAGCCCCGATATGATTCGCCAGCTTATTGAAGCAGGCGCAAGCACCTTTCGCCTCAACTTTTCCCACGGCACTCATGCTGACCACCATCGCAGCATTTGCAATATTCGCCAAGTATCTAGCGAACTCAATCAACCAGTGGGCATTTTGCAGGATTTGCAAGGGCCAAAAATTCGCCTTGGGGTATTTAAAGAAGGCCCAATTACTCTTAATAAAGGTGACAAATTTACACTCACTAGCCGCAAAGTTGATGGTAACTCTGAAATTAGTTGCATTACCTATGACACCCTTGCCGAAGAAGTGCCGATCGGCGCAGTAATCATGCTCGATGACGGCAAAGTAGAGATGGTCGTCGAAGATGTAAATGTGGAATTAGGTGATCTTTATTGTCGCGTGGTCATTGGCGGCACACTTTCTAATAATAAAGGGGTAAATTTCCCGAATGTGCACTTATTGGTCAGTGCGATGACCGATAAAGATCGCGAAGACCTACGTTTTGGCCTGTCTGAAGGCGTGGATTGGGTAGCACTTAGCTTTGTCTGTAATCCTGAAGATGTGCTAGAGGTAAAAGACTTGATTGCTGCTTCAGGTCGGAAAGCTAGCGTCATTGCCAAAATTGAGAAGCACGAAGCGATCGCTAACATGGAAGCGATTCTCTCGGTCTGCGATGGCGTGATGGTAGCAAGGGGAGATCTAGGTGTGGAAATTCCTGCGGAAGATGTACCGATCGCCCAAAAGCAATTGATTAAAACTGCCAATCGCTTAGGCATTCCAGTTATTACCGCGACACAAATGCTCGATAGCATGGTCAGTAGCCCTCGTGCCACCCGCGCCGAAATCTCTGACGTTGCAAATGCGATCATCGATGGCACTGATGCCGTGATGCTCTCTAACGAAACTGCCGTGGGGAAATATCCGATTTTGGCTGTGGAAACGATGGCAAGAATTGCCGTTCGCATCGAAAGAGAACAAGATCTAAAAATGCAACCCCTTGAAAGCATGGGACGGGCTGTGCCCAATGCTATCAGTCAAGCTGTGGGCAGAATTGCCATTCAACTTAATGCAGCTGCGATCGTTACTCTTACCAAAACAGGCTCAACAGCTCGCAATGTTAGCAAATTCCGTCCACCGATTCCGATTTTGGCAGTTACGCCCAATGTCCAAGTCGCACGGCGATTGCAAATGGTCTGGGGTGTGCAGCCAATGGTATTAATATCTTTGCCATCAGCAAGACAAAATTTTGAAGCCGCCCTCAACCTTGCTCAAGAGATGAAATTGCTCTCCGCAGGTGATTTGGTGGTTATGTCGGCAGGCACACTGCAAGACGTGGCAGGCTCTACGGATTTAATCAAAGTGGAGTTTGTTTCATCGGTAGTTGGCAAAGGCTTAAGCATCGGCTCTGGCATTGTTTATGGACGCGCTAGAGTTGCTTTCCATCACCTTGATGTCCGCGACTTTAACGAAGGTGAAATTCTTGTCATCGATCGCACTGATGCCGACTATATCGAAGTAATTCGCAAAGCATCTGCCGTAATTACTGAAGAATCAAGTCTTGATTCTCATGCAGTGGTGATCGGTCGCAGGCTGGGTATACCAGTGTTGATCGGGGTACACAATGCTACAGGATTCATTCGTGATGGTGAACCACTAAGCGTTAACTTCAGCAAAGGCATGATCTACTCTGGTTCGCGATCGGACGATCTAACGTTTTAGTTATATTAAAGTTGATGTTTCGCATCAGCTTTAATATTTTTTGAGTTAGTCATGGAAAATTTTGCTTTTTACAATCCAGTCAAGATTTTATTTGGCAAAGGTCAAATTGCGAATATCAGTGCAGAAATTCCTGCTGATGCCAAAATCCTAGTCATCTATGGTGGCGGTAGCATCAAAACTAACGGAGTTTACGAGCAAGTAAAAGCAGCCCTCACAGGGCATAACTTTCTCGAATTTGGCGGAATTGAGGCAAATCCACATCTTGAAACATTGCTCAAAGCAGTTGAATTGATTCGAGCTGAAGGGATTGATTTTTTGCTGGCGGTGGGCGGCGGCTCCGTCCTTGATGGTACAAAATTTATTGCTGCCGCAGTTCCCTTTGAAGGTGATCCTTGGGATATTTGTGCCAAACAAGCCCCTGTCAAAGCGGCAATTCCCTTGGGTTCAGTGTTGACTTTGCCAGCTACTGGTTCTGAGATGAACACTAGCTCTGTGGTTACCAAATGGGAAACCCAAGAAAAGTTGTTTTTCTCTAGCCCGCTTGTATTTCCCAAATTCTCAGTTTTAGACCCTGAAACAACTTACTCGTTGCCTATTCGTCAGGTTAGTAATGGAATTGTTGATGCCTATGTTCATGTTATGGAACAGTATTTGACATATCCTGCTAATGCGCCATTACAGGATCGGATGGCTGAGTCTATTCTCAAAACCTTGATCGAAGAAGGTCCGAAAATCTTAGCGGATCTCCATAACTACGAAGCTCGTGCCAATGTAATGTGGTGTGCCACAATGGCGCTCAATGGAATAATCGGTGTCGGTGTACCTCAAGATTGGGCAACGCACATGATCGGTCATGAGCTAACGGCGCTACATGGCATCGATCATGCTCAGACTTTGGCGATCGTGTTGCCAAATATGCTGACGATTAGACGCGATCTCAAAAGGCAAAAGCTCTTGCAATATGCTGATCGCGTTTGGGGTCTTGTCGATGGCACAGAAGAGGTACGCATTGATCGGGCGATCGCGAAAACTCGCGACTTTTTTGAGACTGTCGGCGTTTGTACCCATCTATCAGACTACGGCGTGGGACTAGATGTGATTCCCAAAATTATCGATCGCTTCGAGAAGCGTGGTTTTGTCGCCTTAGGCGAAAATCAAGATGTTACACCCAAGGTTGTCGAACAAATTTTAGCGCTCTGTGCTTAACTTCTTTCTGTAAAGGTGCTGCTTTACAGCACCTTTATACCAATTCACAAAAGTGTGACAACACTTCTGTGAATTAAAACCCAAACCCTGTAAGGGTTTTAAAAACACAAAATGGCGTAGCCATTTTGTGTTTTGGTATTACATGGTTTATGGAATATAAATATGACCAAAAAACTTCTATTTGTTTGCCTCGGAAATATTTGCCGATCACCTGCGGCAGAAAATATTATGAATCATTTAGTTGAGAAGCAAGGACTAGGCGATCGCTTTATCTGCGATTCGGCGGGTACTGGTGGCTGGCATGTGGGTGCACCACCCGATCGCCGTATGCGTGCGGCTGCCAAAGAACGTGGCTTAGATTTTGTTGGCTCAGCTAGACAATTTCAGGCGATGGATTTGCGCGAATTTGACTTGATTCTGGCGATGGACAAAGATAATTATCGCAATATTCTCGTTCTCGATCCGCAAGGGAAATTTACGGACAAGGTGAAGATGATGTGTGACTTCTGCGAAACTTACACCGATAAAGAAGTTCCTGATCCCTATTACGGTGGTGCAGATGGATTTAACTATGTCATCGATCTGCTATTTGATGCCTGTGGTGGTCTTCTCAAATCTTTTCCCAAAAAATGAAGAGCGGGCGCAAAGCGCCCTCTCTTCATTTTAATCAACGTAAAATGCGCGATCGCGTTGAGTATTAGCTAAAAAAGCCTCTAATTCTTCCCATTGTTTGTTCTCAATTAAACTAATCACTTGTTGCAAAGATTGCTGATAGTTTTGCAGCGATCGCAATACAGCCGATTGATTATATTCCGACATTAGTCTCCCTAGTTCAGGATTACCACCGCCAACGCGACTAGTATCACGGAACCCCGAACTCGCTAAATTTTGCGCTAATTTTAAAACCGTCCGATCACTTTCCCCCTGACAAGCCGCAATCAAACTAGCACTAATCATTACAGGGGCATGGCTAATCATGGCGACGGCGCGATCATGTTCTTCAGGGCTACATTCATAGACATTCATGCCCACTAACTGCCATAGCGATCGCACTTTCTCAACAGCCTCAAGATCATGACTGGGCGTAACTACACAGGGACGATTTTGAAATAGATTGCGTTCGGCAGCTAAAATTCCTTGAAATGCAGTTCCCGCCATCGGATGACTGCCCACAAATCGCTGATTAAATTGCTGGCAAATCTTCAATGCTGGCTCAACGATCGCTGATTTGACCGAGCCAACATCCGTAAAAATGACGTTAGAAGCTAATTTTGGCGCGAGTGCGGAAATCGTCGGCAAAATTGCTGCGATCGGCGTACAGATGACAACGATATCAGTTTGACTGAGAATGCGATCGGGAATATCTGCAATATTTGTACTAGCGATACTTACGGCAGCGATCGCTGCTGCTTGTTTGCAGGTTTCAGAGTTGCGACTGATGCCCCACACATAGTGATGATCTTGCGATGAAGCGAGCAGATCTAACCCTAGCGAGCCACCAATTAAACCTAAACCAACTATACCAATATTCATAAAGTCTCCAACATAATAGAGGGGCGCAAAGCACCCCTCTTATTATTTAGAATTTGCGAAGGTCAATACCTGCTTCTTTCGCAAATGCGGAGAGTCCTTTCTTTTGCAAAGTCTTAATGGCTTTGGTGGAAATTTGTAATTTTACAAAACGCTTTCCTTCTTCCCACCAAATTCTTTTGTCTTGTAAGTTTACGTGTTGTAAGTGCTTATGACGCTTGTGTGAGAAAGAAATCGATACGGAATTATTGGCTTTTTTGCCTGTTAGTTGGCATACACGACCCATAGTACTAGTCTCCTATTTTTTCAGTCCAGCTAACCATACTACAGCCTTAAAGCATACTTTTGCAATCCAGAAACAATTTTTGCAGAAATTCTCATTATGAAACCAATTTCGAGTTTTCCTTTGCCTATAACGCAGTAATACCAATTCACAAAAGTGTTGTCACACTTCTGTGAATTAAAAAGCAAACCCTGTAAGGGGTTTAAAAACACAAAGTGGCTAAGCCACTTTGTGTTTTGGGATAAAACTCAAAAAAAATAATTCTTAAAACGAGAATTACTATTATTTTTGCAATAATCTTGGCTCTCAAAATCTTACTTGGTTTGATTTCCCATTCTTGAAAGTGTACCTACATTTTCAAGAATGGGTATGAAAATTATTTGGTTAGTTAGCCTTGAAAGGTGCGAGATCAGACAATCAAAAATTGTAAATGTAGTTAGACTCCTACTTATCTCTCTTACTTGTATATAAAGCAAAGCCTAAAAAACAAAATAATCATGAGTAAAGCTCGAATATTCGATAGCTCTCAATTTTTTCAAGCAACTGATGGAGAGCCAATTCGTTCAGTAGTTACTGAATCCCCAGATGCAGTTGTTGTCGCTTGGTATATCAACCCAAACCAAAAAATTCCGCCTCACTTGCATCCCAACGGACAAGACACTTGGACGATCATAAGTGGCAAGGGAGAATATTATTTGGATAAAACTGGCGCTACGCAACCAATCGCCGCAGGGGATGTTGTGGTTGCTCATACTGGCTCAGTGCATGGAGTATTAAATAATGGGAGCGAGCCTCTAGTTTTTATTTCAGTGGTTAGTCCTGCTACTGCGGGATATCAACTTGTTGAGATCGAAGGTACAAATTCATGAAGTGGTTAATTCAATATTTACGCGACATTAAGATCGGTAAAGTTGTGCTTTGGTGCTACTTGATTTGGTATGTCGTTATTGTTTATTTCTATTTTGATCCATTGCCTAAGACTTGGATTAATGCTCTGGGGATAAGTGCTGTGATTGGCACAGGGCTTGTATTAAGCATCTCTTCTAACAAGAGCGATAGTGTAGATTACTGGCAAACATTCCGACTTTATCTCATGCCATTTTGCGTTTCTAGTTTTTCAGCACTGATCAAAGATCGAGGTTTTATTGTATTTGTTTCTCCGAAAATCACAGAAACATTAGTTGCCATCTCTTGTTGCGTTCTATTTTTAGCGATCGTCTTTACCATCAAATTAATCAACAAAAAATTAGCTTGGCAGTCAACTAATTTAGAAGGTAACGTATAGATAAAATTGGGATTCAAAAACATGCAAATCACCCTAGAAATACCTGATGACATTGCCCTACGGTTAGAATCTCGCAAAGACAGTCTTCCGCAAATTTTAGCTTTAGGTTTACAAGAAATTACTGCCAACCCTTCCACAGAATTTACTGGACTGACTGAAATTTTAGAATTTTTCGCTAAACTACCATCTCCTCAAGAAATTCTCGCACTACACCTATCTCCATCTGTACAAACAGAGATAGAAAACCTCTTAGATAAAAATCGTACAGACGGATTAAATGAAAGCGATCAACGTCTATGGCAGCATTATGAATTTATTGAGCATCTAGTCCGTCTAGCCAAAGCCAAAGCCATGCTCAGAATCCAACAAGACCAATGAGCAAAACTTACATTTCGGCAAGTTTGCGCCGTACCGTAAGTTACTAAAGTAAAAACTTCCGAGAAATTTATCACAACCCGACACATCAACAAACTTTGAACTAGATGAAATATTCAGTGCAATTAGTCAAGCTCTAGAAGTAATTAATGAATCTTCAAATAACCTGTAAACCATAGGCGAGTTGCAAAAAATGGCAACGGATGTATATTTAACACCTAACAAATCCTTGATGGATTCATTAGATCCGCTTACGACATCCTGTTCTGCTCAAAAAGCGCAGGCACACTGCAAGTGACATTGTTTGTCTTAATATTTAGCCAGAGTAAACCTTGAAAATTATTTATGACTAATAACAAAATTCCTGTCGTTGTTTCTGGGGCGACAGGCAAAATGGGGCGCGAAATTATTAAAGCGATCGCCCAATCACCAGACATGATGCTCGCAGGTGCGATCGGCAGATCGCACATTGGCGAAGATATCGGCGAAGTTATTGGTATTGGCGAATTAGAAATACCTGTGACCGATAATCTCGAAGTTGTCCTTGCCCAAGCTGCGCAAGAATCACAACTACCAGTGATGGTCGATGTCACCCACCCCAGCATCATTTATGACAATATTCGTTCCGCGATCGCATATGGTGTGCGTCCTGTCGTTGGGACAACAGGCTTAAGTGAACAGCAAATTGCCGATCTTGCCATTTTTGCGGACAAAGCCAGTACAGGCTGCATTATTGCCCCAAATTTCTCCGTCGGTGTAATTTTGATGCAGCAAGCCGCGATCGCTGCCGCCAAATATTTCCAGCATGTGGAAATTATCGAACTGCACCACAATCAAAAAGCTGATGCTCCTAGCGGTACTGCAATCAAAACTGCACAAATGCTCTCAGAACTAGGTCAATCTTTTAATCCGCCTAGCGTTAATGAAAAAGAACATCTCACAGGTGCAAGGGGCGCAACCTATGGCGAAAACATTCGCATTCACAGTGTCCGTATGCCTGGAATAGTTGCACGGCAAGAAGTGATTTTTGGGGCAATGGGAGAAACTTTAAAAATTGAGCATAATGCTAGCGATCGCACCTGTTATATGGCAGGTGTATTGCTTTGTGTCCGCAAAGTACTTGCGCTCAAGTCACTGATTTATGGCTTAGAAAAATTACTCTGAAATTCAAGTGCGCGAAGCGCACTTGAATTTCAGCAATAAAAAAGCACTCGCGTTGCGAGTGCTTTTTTATTAGTGAAGAATACCCCCAGGGGAATTCGAATCCCCGTCGCATCCGTGAAAGGGATGTGTCCTAGGCCTCTAGACGATGGGGGCGTGTTCTTGACCTTTATTAAGATACATACCAGACTGAAACTTTGTCAACACCTAAAGCAAACTTTTTTTATGACTTACAGCATTTTTTGCTCAAGCTCGAACCAATAAATGGGTTGAGAGTGTTGTAAAGCAACACTCTCAACCCATTTATTGTGATTATTTGGATCGTGAATTGTTCTAATTGATGGCAGGTCGAATGCCATAGTTGCGATAGCGCCAATAATCTTTCAAGATTTGTGCATGATCGAAACATAGCTGATTAGGTATTTCCCAAGCCGCGAACATGCCGACAGACTTGGCATCATCATCGGCTTTTGGTTCACCGACTGCTTCAGCCATGTACACGGCACTAATCGTATGTAGACGCTCATCACGGCTAGGATCAGAATAGATGCCTAACAAACCGATTAACTCCACCTGTAGCCCCGTTTCTTCCTGCGCTTCTCGCCTTGCCGCATCTTCTAGTGTTTCGCCATAATCGACAAATCCACCAACGATCGCCCAGCCGTGGGGTGGATTTAGGCGCTCAATTAACACAATTGGTTGATTCGGGCGATCGCGGAGGGCAATGATGATATCAACCGTAGGAACTGGATTTCGATATTTCACTTGATTTACGGATTTATTAAAATAAAGAGAGTGGCGGTGCGAAGCACTGCCACTCTCTTTATGAGCTGTAAGACAGCGCTTTTCGCACTCTAGAGGGTAATTACAGCTACAAAATGCGGCTTCACACTAAGTTATCATGCAGATTCATAATCCGAGAGCTATAAGCATTACTCGGCAGGAGAGTATTTCTTTGATCCCAATCAGCATAGAAATTGTAGAAGGTAATCCGAATCTTGCCTCTCTCTTGGGTTGGCATTTGCAGCAGATTGGCTATTCGGTATTTCAGGCTGTTAGTTGTCAGCAAGCAAAGCTCGTGTTTCAAAAGCAGCAGCCCAGTTTGGTGATCTTGAGTACCGATTTGCCTGATGGGGATGGTATCGAGTTATGTCGCTGGCTTCATAAACAAAGAAGTTCGTTAATATTCGTGATTTCGTCGCGCACTAATGAATCTGACATCGTAGAGGGTTTAAAAGCGGGTGCAGATGACTATTTGACGAAGCCCTTTGGGATGCAAGAATTTTTGGCAAGGGTGGAGGCATTGACTCGCAGACTACGCACGTCTGCACCTCCCGCTTGCTTGGATTATGGTGTGCTGAAGATCGATTTGGTGCAACGACAGGTGAGGCTAAAGGGTAATGCGATCGATCTAACGCCTCAAGAATTTAGTCTGCTCTATGTTCTCGCTCAGTCAGAGGGTCTTGCCTTGAGTCGCGCTGAGCTTCTGCAACGTGCTTGGCCAGATGAGATTAATAATCCGCGTACAGTTGATACGCATGTTCTATCGTTACGCAAAAAACTAGAGGTTGATCCGCAACAACCAAATTTGATTCAAACAGTACGAAATATTGGCTATCGCTTTAATCCTGAAGCGTTAATGCGACCGCCTTTACGTCCTAATTCTCAAATTTCAAATAACTCAAATAGCGATCGCCCACCACAATTCACCGCTCCACCTAGTCGGTCTTTCGCCAAATACTAAAACTCCAAAAGGAAAATCGCCAGCATAGCTGGCGATTTTCCTTTTGGAGTTTTAAGCTTTCTTTTGCGAATTAGAATTAAGAAGTAATCACTTTATTTTAATTCGCAAAAACAAAAAATCTCTAAATGTTGATAAAAGTGACACAGAAAATTATTGTGGTTGGGGCGGGAATTGGTGGTTTGACTACAGCAGCATTGTTAGCAAAGCGTGGTTATGAAGTCATTGTTTATGATCTGGCTCTTGTTGCGGGTGGTTGTGCATCCACATTTAAGCGGCGCGGATTTACTTTTGATGTCGGTGCGACACAGGTAGCAGGATTAGAATCTGGTGGAATTCACGATCGCATTTTTAAAGAATTAGAAATAGAACTTCCTGAAGCGACCTATTGCGATCCAGCTTGTGCAGTATTTTTACCAAATGAACAAGAACCGATTAATGTCTGGCGCGATCGTCAACAATGGAAACTAGAACGCCAAAAACAATTTCCCAATAGCGAACCATTTTGGCAATTTCTGGAAGATCTGTTTTGGCGAAGTTGGCGCTTCCAAGGACGCAATCCGATTTTGCCACCACGTAATATTTGGGATATATGGCAATTAGTTAAAGCTTTGCGAATCGATACCTTGGCGACAGTTCCCTATACATTTTCAACAGTAGGCGATGCTTTACGAGGCTTTGGATTAGCAAGTGACAAAAGATTGCGAACATTTCTCGATTTGCAATTGAAGCTCTATTCACAGGTGAATGCTGAAGAGACAGCGTTGCTCTACGCCGCGACAGCTTTAGCAGTTTCGCAATCTCCTTTAGGTCTGTTTCATCTCAAGGGAAGTATGCAAGTTTTAAGCGATCGCCTGATCGAAAGTATTGAACGTGATGGAGGACAGATCTTGATGCAGCATGAAGTAACTGCGATAGAAGATCAAGGAAAAATTAAAAAGGTAAAAGTAAAAAATCTGAGGACGGGTGCAACTTCGTGGGATGAGGCGGCTCATGTTGTAGCGAATGTGACGGTGAATAATTTTGTGAAGCTTTTGGGAGATGGAGCGCCCAAGGGATATGCTAATCGAGTTGCAAATCTCAAGCCTGCTTCGGTTGCATTTGTTGTCTATTTAGGAGTCGATCGCGCTGCGATTCCTGATAACTGTCCGCCGCATTTACAGTTTTTGGAAGCGGGTGATAAACCTCATTCTCTATTTATTTCTGTTAGTAAAGAAGGTGATGGACGCGCTCCAGCAGGAAAAGCAACGATTATTGCGTCAGAGTTTACTGATGCGGCTGTTTGGTATGGCGATGAAGATTATCAGGAACTTAAAAAGAGATTTACAGAAAGGGCGATCGCACAGTTAAGTGAATATTTTCATCTCAATGAGCAAACAATCATTCATGTAGAGGCGGCTACACCCCAAACTTTTGCACGCTATACAGGTCGAGATCGCGGCATCGTTGGTGGCGTAGGAATGCGCGTCTCTACCTTTGGCCCCTTTGGATTTGCCAATCGCACTCCAATCAAAAATATCTGGCTAGTCGGCGACTCTACCCACCCAGGCGAAGGAACCGCAGGGGTTAGTTATTCAGCGCTAACAGTAGTAAGGCAAATAGAGCAAGCATCACGTAAACTGATTTAATAGCGTTAAATCATTACATCACGAAGCAACTACACAAAACTAAGTCAAGCTGATGTCAGCACAACCAAGAGAAATTAGGCAATACATCACAGCCGAAGGCAAAATTCCTTTTGATGAGTGGATTAACTCATTGCGAGATATTCGGGCAAAAGCAAGAATTGAACAACGTCTTGATCGTTTACTATTAGGTAATTTAGGTGATTATAAGCCTATAGGTGACGGTATATACGAACTGCGAATTGACTATGGTAATGGCTATCGCATTTATTTTGGGCAAATTGGATTAGTTGTAATATTGCTACTATGTGGCGGCGACAAAAGCACCCAAAATCGTGATATCCGCAAGGCTAAAGAATATTGGCAAGATTTTAGGAGGCAGAACAATGAGTAAAACGGCGAGTCAATCAACCTATAAGGCAAGCGTAGATTATCACTCATCCCATATTGTCCGATTACAAGATCCTGAGTATGCCGCAGTATATCTTGACGTTCATCTTGAAGATCATGAGCCATCGGATATTGAAGCTAATCTACTCAAACTAGCTCTTGGTAATGTTGCCGAAGCTCTTGCTCCTGAACAATTAGCAGCCTATAACGCAACCATAGAATCGATCATGCAACAGCAAGGTGCAGAAGCGATCTATGGTTTAGCAAACTGGCTCAAGGGGTTAGGGCTTAAACTGACGGTGACAGTTGATGCTGCTGAAGCTCAGTCTGAAAATCCCGATCGCACGTTAGAAGAGTTAGATATTGCGGCTTAGAAATAGCTAGAGAGAAAAAGGTTTCCAAGGTAAATCACTTGAGCCAGTAAGTAGTAAATCTCTGGTAATTTGAGCAGTCACAGGAGCCATCATTACGCCATTGCGATAATGCCCTGTCGCGATCAAAATATGCGGATGGTCTGGGGCGAAACCTAAAATAGGGGACTGAAATCCATCGGGTCTAGGTCGATCGCCTGCCCATGTTTTTAAAACTTCAGCTTGCTTAAAAGTGGGACACCATGCGATCGCCTGTTCTAGCAATAACGAGATATTAGCTTCGCGGGGTAATTCATCTGGCTCAAATTCTAGGGTTGCGCCGAGCCAATATTGATCATTACCTAACGGCACGATATTAATGTCGGAATGATCCTCATTTTCAGCATTAATGACGGTTTGCAAATTTAGGTTGGGGATATTTAGAAGCAAAGCTTGACCGCCAACTGGTAGCAAAAGATCTTGTTCTCTATTTTTTGAACAGTTTTTTAAAAGTGACGCAAGTAGGGCATTGCTGCCTAAGCCTGATGTAACTACGATGCGATCGCTCTTGATATCATCTAAGCTGTTAACGGTTGCGTTCCAGTAAAATTTCACCCCATTTTGAGTTGCCGCAGCAACTAGTGCTTCAACTAACTGTGTTGGATGCACCGCCCGATCGCATGGACTTAGTAAGCCATCGTCAGTTAGCCATTGCGAGTATTGCTGAGAAATTACATCGCGTTCAAGCCACTGCAACTCAAAGCCCTGTTCTTTGCGAATTTCGATTAGCGATCGCGCTTTGTTTTTTTCCTCAGGCGATCGCAATAAACTTAAAATCCCGTTGCGGTTGTAGAGAATATTGTGGTTCGTTTGAGCAGTTAACTCATCGATCACGTGATCGTACAGGCTTAAGCTCGCTAAACGTAACTTAACCAATGGCCCTTTAGCCTTGGAGCTAGAAGCCGCCATCAACACCCCTAGCGCCGAACCAGTTGCCACCATAGCAGGCAAAGGATTTGATTCAAGTACCGTCACCTTTAGCTCAGTTTTACTTAATTCATAGGCAAGCATTGCCCCAATTACACCGCAGCCAATGATAGTGACAGTTTTCATAAATATTTTCAATAGAGTAGAAAAGAATGCTTCGCACCCTTTTCTACTCTAAGATCTGATTGGGGACTAACGGTAAATTAAAGAATCAGTTTTTTGTGGCGCGGCTCCGCCGCGCCACAAAAAACTGATTCTTTAATGATTAAAGTCAATGCTAAACTTTTGGAATAAGAGCAAATCCTGTAGCATGGGCAGTCAAAAAGCTCCTAATTCTGCAAAATTCCTACATTAAACCTGTGATTACGCTAAATCTGCTGCATCCCATCGAATCGATACCAATCCAAACATGGAAATTTAATTCCGAGCCTGTTATTCGGATTGGGCGATCGGGAGATAATGACGTGATTCTCTATAGTTCTGTTGTTTCTCGCTACCATGTCGAGCTTCATCATCACTCCCAGTATTGGGAAATTGTCAATATTGGCGCAAACGGTACATACATTCAAGATCAGCAAATTGATAGTGAGCGCGTGCAGAATGGGGTAATTATTCGCTTAGCCACAGCTGGCCCCAAATTACAAATTTTACTAGATGGGTCTGAAGCGATCACTCCTTCGCTTCGTGACATTACTACCGCTAAACCCACATCACTAAATAATCCCGCAGCATCAACTGCTCCGACATCACCAACTGCACCAATCGATGATCGTCCTACCATCATGTCACGGAAGTAATTTGATTTTTAATTTACAAAAGTGTTGTCACACTTTTGTAAATTAAAAATCAAACCTAGTAAGAGCAGCAGTTCTTATTTACTTTCATTTAATTTATAGCTTTTTGAAATATGCGATCGCCAATATCGTATTATCATAGACTTGGCATAATTTGGCACTCGCTGACAGTTTTGCCAAAAGTTGGCAAAAGTCCAAAAAATGTTTTTTGATTTCTAGATATATTCAATCTAGGCATACTTAATCTAGGCATATTTAATAATGAAGGTCACTCTAGAGAAGCTTCCCGCTAGTCAAATTGGTTTTGACATTCAAGTAGAAGGAGCAAAGTCTCAAGCAATATACGATCGCATCGTCAAAGACTTGACACGCACGATGCAAGTCCCAGGGTTTCGCAAAGGCAAAGCGCCCACTCAGCTTGTATTGAGACAAGTTGGTAGTCAGCGACTCAAAGCCAACGTCCTTGAAGAGTTGCTAGAAAAAACATTAAACGAAGCCCTTGCTGAGAATAAAGAAGTTAAAGATAAAGCTCTGGGCGGCTTTCAACTAATTACTGATATTGAAACTCTTGTCCAAACCTTCACCCCAGGGCAAGAAGTATCCTTTAAGGCAGCGATCGACGTGGAGCCAGAAGTGGCTCTTGCTAAATATCAAGGCTTTACAGTCAAAGCTGAAGAAATTAAGCCTGATCTCACCGAAGTCGATCGCACCTTAAACGAATTTCAAGTCCGCAAAGCGACTATCGTACCCATCGAAGATCGTGGAATCGAACTAAACGATGTTGTCACCGTCGATCTCAAAGTCCTCGATCGCGCCACTGGCGAGGAATTGCCAGATGCTGGTGAAGAGGATTTTCAGTTAGATGTTGATGAGAAGGCATTTATCCCTGAAGTCGTTAAAGCAATCATCGGTGCTGCGATCGATGATGTCGTTGAAGTTGAGTCAATTTTCCCCGAAGAATATTACCCTGAAGAATATGTCGGTAAAGAAATCAAGTATGTAGTCACAATCAAATCTATTAAAGGTCGTGAGCTTCCTGCCCTTGATGACGAGTTTGCAAAATCGATCAGCGACAAAGAAACGATCGCCGAATTACGCGAACTTCTAGAAAAGCGGGTAATCGACGACGCTGAGTCGAAAACTCAAGCCAACAAAGAACGCGCCATCCTTGAGGCGTTAACTGCCGAGCTTGAAGTTGATTTACCTGTAACTCTTTTGCAGCAGGAGCTGGACTTCTTGGTAAGACAACAAGCTAATTACCTGCAAGAGCGCATTGATCCTGCGATGGCAAAGCAACTATTTACCAAGGAATTGGTCGAAGAAATGCGCCGTCTCAATCAGCCAGAGGCGGTTAACCGTCTCAGACGCAAAGTTGCCCTTGATAAAATCGCTGCGGAAGAAAAACTTTCTGTCGATGATGCCGAACTCAAGGAGAGAGTCGCCAACACCTTGGAAATGCTCAAAGATCCCAATATCGATCCTGCTAGATTAGCTGGCTTGATTCGTGAGGAAATGCTGACTGAAATCGCAGTGGCATGGTTGATTGAGCATTCTGAAATCGAATTAGTCGAGCAAGGCTCGCTCCAGCCAGAGCCAGAGACCCTCGAAAGCATCTCACCAGAAGCTGATGCAGACGTTGTAACTGTTGATGCAACATCTGAGGAAGCTTAATTAAAAGAGAGAGGAGTGCAAAGCACACCTCTCTCTTTTAAATTGCGTAAGATAGTATAGCTATACCAATACTATTTTTGAGGCATAATAGCTTTTAAGTTGGTATGGTAAAACTTAAGCTTTGCCACTCAAGCTTTGCTTAAGATAACTCATCAAAAATTACGGTGAATTCAAAACGCATGTACCCTTTATCTAGTCAATTAGCATCAAACAACTTTGCGATCGCGACCCAAAATCAGGTTGTGCCGATGGTAGTCGAGCAATCAGGTAAAGGCGAAAGAGCATTTGATATTTTCTCACGCTTACTCCGTGAGCGGATTGTGTTCTTGGGTTCGCAAGTAGATGACACCACATCGAACTTAATCATGTCCCAGCTTTTGTTTTTAGAAGCTGAGGATCCTGAAAAGGATATTTACCTCTATATCAACTCTCCTGGTGGCTCAGTCTACGCAGGCATGGCAATCCTCGACACCATGAACCACGTCCGCCCCGATGTTTGTACGATCTGCATGGGGCTGGCGGCAAGTATGGGTGCGTTTTTGCTAGCGGCTGGCGCTAAAGGCAAGCGGATGTCTTTGCCAAACGCGCGGATCATGATTCACCAACCTCTTGGTGGCGCTCAAGGTCAGGCAGTTGATATCGAGATCCAAGCGCGTGAAATCTTGTACATTAAGCGATCGCTTAACGAGATGTTAGCTGCCAACACAGGCAAGCCTCTCGAACAGATCGAGCAAGATACCGAGCGCGATTTCTTTATGTCACCTGCGGAAGCTCAACAATATGGTTTAATCGATCAAGTTTTAACTAATACTAAAAGCCTCCAGCCATCTGCCCTATCCCTAGTCTAGCCATTGCGACAACCTCACATTGAGATAGCTTATGCCCAGTAAATATGACTCTCATCTTAAATGTTCCTTCTGCGGTAAGTCACAGGAGCAGGTACGCAAGCTAATTGCTGGACCAGGGGTATACATTTGCGATGAGTGCGTGGATTTATGTAACGAAATCCTCGATGAGGAGCTGTTTAATAGTGCTCCGCCTCAAGCTACCCAGCGCAAAGACCCTACCAATGAAAAGCGGAAAACCAAAACTGCGGCGAATCTTAATCTCAGTCAAATCCCTAAGCCTCGTGATATCAAGCGCTATCTCGATGAAAATGTAGTTGGTCAGGACGAAGCTAAAAAAGTTTTGTCGGTTGCGGTTTATAACCACTACAAACGCCTGAGTTTTATCGAATCGACGGCAAAAGGTCAGAATGAAGACGGAATCGAACTTCAGAAGTCAAATATTTTGCTGATTGGCCCTACGGGTTG
This sequence comes from Pseudanabaena sp. BC1403, assembly GCF_002914585.1. Lineage (NCBI taxonomy): Bacteria > Bacillati > Cyanobacteriota > Cyanophyceae > Pseudanabaenales > Pseudanabaenaceae > Pseudanabaena > Pseudanabaena sp. BC1403. Next base: position 16,055 of record NZ_PDDM01000035.1, on the reverse strand, counting down.
TGGTAAGACCCTTCTGGCACAAACTTTAGCAGAAATGCTAGATGTGCCTTTTGCGGTTGCCGATGCAACGACACTTACCGAAGCTGGCTATGTCGGTGAAGATGTAGAGAATATTTTACTGAGGCTGTTACAGGTCGCCGATCTTGATGTCGAAGAGGCTCAGCGTGGCATTATTTACATCGATGAAATCGATAAAATTGCTCGTAAGGGTGAAAACACCTCGATTACCCGTGATGTTTCAGGCGAAGGTGTCCAGCAAGCCTTACTGAAAATGCTAGAAGGGACGATCGCCAACGTACCTCCTCAAGGTGGTCGCAAGCATCCTTACCAAGATTGCATCCAGATTGACACCAAAAACATCTTGTTTATCTGTGGTGGTGCTTTCGGTGGCATGGAGAAACTGATCGAGCAACGCATTGGCAAAAAATCAATGGGATTTGTGCAGCAAGGTGAGTCGATTCCCCGCGAAAAGCGCACTGCTGAAATCCTCAAGAATGTGCAGCCCGATGATCTTGTCAAGTTTGGGATGATTCCTGAGTTTATTGGTCGTGTGCCAGTTACAGCCGTACTCGATCCTTTAGATGAAAAAGCACTGATGGCAATTTTGACTGAGCCTCGTAGCGCCTTAATCAAGCAGTACCAAAAGCTCTTGAAAATGGATAATGTCCAGCTTGAGTTTCAGCCTGATGCAGTTCAGGCGATCGCAAAAGAAGCCTATCGACGCAAAACAGGGGCGAGAGCTTTGCGCGGTATTGTCGAGCAGTTGATGCTGGATATGATGTACGAGTTGCCTTCGCGCAAGGATGTAACTAAGTGTTTGATCACTCTCGATATGGTCGAGAAATTATCCACGGCAGAGATTTTGCAGCATCCTGCATCAATGCCAAAACCTGAATCAGCATAAAAAAAAGACTCGCAAAGCGAGTCTTTTTTTTATGCTGATTCAGACTTTCTGTAATTGAGTTAATATCCATGAAGTTACTTGACCATGATTGTTTTCTCTTGACAAGCGTAGGGCTTCTTCTAAAAGTGCAATTTCTAAACCTGTAATTATTTGCGATCGCGTAATCCTGTAACTACCTCTAGCACTCTCTGAATCAGTGATCGCAAAGGCTAAAATCTCAGCACTTTTTACATTGATTACCCAATATTCTTTTACGCCCAAATCTTCATACATCAAGCGTTTTTTACCAATATCATCAGACCAAGAACTATTGGCAATCTCGATCGCTAAATCAGGTGCGGGATAAATATCTAAGTCAACAACACCAGTCCCCCAAGGAATCAACTGAGCGCGATCGCCAACATAATAGGAAATATCAGGCTGGAATTCTCTAATGCCAACTTTGCGATAAGAACAGTTGTCTTTACTTCTGATATCTAAACCGTTAACAGCAACAAACAAGCCTATTGCAATTACAATTAGCGCATGGTCGTCAGAATGGTCTGAGCCAGTGGACATAGGTTCAAATCTCGCTTCTCCATTGCAGTAATAAAACTTGTATTTTTGATATTTTGGATCGTCAGCAACTTGGATAAATTGCTCCCAAGAAAACTTTACCCAAGTATTTAGGTTCTGCTCAATTATGTTGTCAGATGGATGATCAGCAGTTTTATCGATGCTTAACACAGCAACCATATCTACACCTCCATTAGCCGAATATTTAGGATTGTCGAGCTTTACACGATACTACTTATCTTAATACAACCGATCTAAAACGTAGTTGGTTAAGCCAATCAAAGACTGTTTGGGTGCAGAAGATGGTAGCCACTCGATCGCTACTAGTGCTGACTTAACATGACTCTTGGCTAATTCACGAGAACGTGAAATACCCTCGCTGTTATGAACTAGTTCGAGAGCTTTTTCCAAATCGCCCGCCTCGCTAAACTCGCGATCAATTAGACCGCGTAACTGCGGATGCTCCTCTAGTGCAAACAATACAGGCGCAGTCAAATTACCCTGCTTAAGATCAGAACCAGCAGGTTTGCCAAGAGTTTCCGTCGAACTAGTGAAATCGAGTATGTCATCGACAACTTGAAATGCAATGCCAAAATGCTTGCCGAAATTAAATAACTGTTCAGCTTGTACTTGACTTACACCACTAAGTACGCCCGCTGCCTTAGCACTACCCGCCATTAATGATGCCGTTTTATAAAAACTCTTTTCGAGGTAATCTTCTAACGTCAAATCCCCATCAAATGCAGTAAGACTCTGACGAATTTCACCTTCTGCAAAATCAGTGATTACTTTTGATAAGAGCTTGACAACTTCAAGATCGTCTAAATTGGCAAGATACCAAGATGCTTGTGCAAACAGGAAATCACCTGCAAGTACAGCAATACGATTGCCAAAGCTATTGTTTACTGTGGGCATTCCGCGTCGTAGATCGGCAGAGTCGATCACATCGTCATGCACTAGACTCGCTGTGTGAATCATCTCAGTGATTTCAGCGAGACGGCGATGACGTGAGGTGATATCGCGATCGCTCATCGTTGCGCGTGAAACCAGCAACACTAGTGCAGGGCGCATACTCTTACCCTTCGCTTCAAATAAATGCTCTGCCGCTGCATACAAAATCGGATGTCTTGCTCCTACCAACTGCTTCAAATTATCCGTGAGCATACGCAAGTCATCTTTGACTGGTGCAAAAAGTTCGGTGACAGAAGTAGTTGGAAGGCTCATGCGCATAAACCAGTTTTAAATCAATTTTTACATATCTTCATATATTGTATGAGAATGTTGCAAGAGTTGAAAAATGACTTAGCCTGTTTTAGTTGTCAACATGGTATGGAAGGCTGCAAATAGCTGCTACTCTATACCTACTACTCCTTTAGCCAGAAATTTTTTGCAATCCCTATAAATACCAACAACAAGAGTTTATGCCCCCTGCCGCTCTCCCTGAATATGTATCATGATGATATATATTGTTTAACAAATCGTAATCCAATCACATAGATGGAAATTTGACTAATGATGCCTAGGCTTCTCCTGATCGATGATGATCCAATAATCTCTGAAATGGTCACGCTGAACCTCGAACATGCTGGCTATCAAGTCAGTCAAGCAAGTGATGGCATCAAAGGACAAGCACTTGCCATTCAGTTAATGCCAGATATGATCATCCTTGACTTGATGCTGCCAAGGGTTGATGGTTTTACGGTTTGTCAAAGATTGCGTCGGGATGAGCGGACTAAAGAGATTCCAGTAATGATGCTCACGGCGATGGGACAAACTCAAGATAAGGTCGAAGGTTTTAACGCAGGTGCGGATGACTATCTGACTAAGCCCTTTGAACTGGAAGAGATGCTGGCACGAGTGCGGGCTTTATTGCGTCGGACTAATCGGATTATTGACACAGCAAAGCATGGCGAAATATTAATATTTGGCTCATTAACGCTTGTACCTGAGCGCTTTGAGGCGATTTGGTTTAATAAAACTGTCAAGTTAACTCATCTTGAATTTGAGCTGTTGCATTGTCTGTTGCAGCGTCATGGTCAAACGGTATCACCAAGCGAAATCCTCAAAGAAGTTTGGGGCTATGAGCCTGATGATGATATCGAAACTATTCGTGTGCATATCCGCCACTTGCGAACCAAGCTAGAGCCAGATCCACGCCATCCTAAATATATTAAGACGGTATATGGTGCAGGTTATTGCTTAGAGCTTCCCCATGATAACGATACTAATCAAGTTGAAGACGCGATCGCTTAATAACCATCGCCCAAGAAATTGCTTTGCTCGTTATTTGTGATTAAAAAAGGAAAAACAGGAAAGGCATAAAATATCTTCCCTGTTTTTTTGTGACGAAATTGGCAATTTCTAGAAAAATTTTTAAATTCTATAGGCTCAAGTGTTAGGCAACACATTGCTTGTGAGACTTTACCTTCCAAAATGGAAAAGTGAGGATTTTCTTTGGAAAGATAGATTATTAAGGGCTATGCAGAAAAAATCAGTGTCTAGTGGTCTCAAAGCTTTTTGCTTGTTTTCAATAGTATGTGTAAACGGAATAATTGTTACAGAAGCGTTTAGTCAAACTAATCCATTTCCATTTGATGCTCAACTTCGCTATAACGGCAGTGGTGCAGGAATAGATGGGAATACTAGTGTTGAGTTGCGTATTCCGCTTAATCAAACACCAGAGAATTTTTTCTATCTCAATCCTCAAATCCGAGTCTTTAATAATGGGCGCATTGGCTCTAATCTTGCAGTTGGCTATCGATCGCTAAATGACGTTGCCAAATATGTATTAGGAGGTTACTTTGCCTACGACAATCGTGATACGGGATCGCAATTTTTTCAGCAAATTTCCGCAGGTTTAGAGTTTTTTGCAGAATCTTGGGATATGCGCCTCAATACCTATCTTCCAGTGGGTAAGACTAATACACAACTAAGCGAAACTATCCTGAACTCTGGCAGTTTTCAGGGCAATCAGTTTTTGATCGATCGCGATCGGCGTTTTGATGCAGCTATGAGTGGCGTGGAGTTAGAAGCTGGCACGATCATCACCACAGGCGATGCTGGCTATTTGCGTCCATATGTAGGAACTTACTATTACACTGCTACTAATAGCATTGGAGCTTTGGGGATTAAAGGTGGTTTAGGATACTATGGCGATCTCATCAATGCTGGTTTATCGATTCAGAACGATCGCATTTTCGGTACGAGTATTCTTTTTAATATTGGTATTAATTTCTCCAACCGTCCAGCGCGAGGAGTAAATCCGCCAACGCTTCTGGAACGCATGAACGAACCACTTTCGCGTAATAGTTCTGTCCTAGTCGAAAATCAAACGGTGCGCGATCAACTCGTCGCAATTAATCCTCTAACTGGTCAGCCTTACAGTTTCTTTATTGTTGCCGATAACGCTACAGGCTTATCTGGCAACCCTACTGTGGTGTCTTTTTCTAACTTTTCAACGGCTATTGCTAATGCAAGTGCTGCTGGGGCAAATGGAATTGTGTATGCTTATACCCCAACAGGCTCTACAGCACCAACTTTAGCTGGATTTACAATTCCTGATGGTGTAAAAGTCTTCTCTAGTGCGCCATCTGTAGTGCCTATGTCATATTTAGCTGGCTCTGAAGGTGCGAATTTACCGAATATTCCTTTGCCTGCTAACACGGGTGTTTATCCCATCGTCAGTGATACAGTCACTTTAGCATCAGGGTCTAATCAAGCTCTATCTGGCTTTAGCATCAATAAAAATGTGGCTACTGGTGCAAATGCTGGCATTATTGGCAACAATAACGTGAATGCCTTGATTGCCAATAACATGGTCAACATTACGGCTCCAAGCAGCACACCAGTGGGTAATTCGGGGCGAGGTATTGTCTTGATAGGTGCTAGTGGCAATACCAATGTTTCGGACAACCAAGTTAACAATGCGATCGCTGAAGGAATTCGTCTCGACAATGTCAGTGGTACTGCTGCGATTACTGGCAACACTGTGATTAATACCATTCAGCCCAATGTCCAAACACAGGTAGAAGCAGGCATTCTGGTCAGAAACAATACAGGGAATGTCAATCTCACGATCGCCAACAACATCGTCAGAGACAATACCACCACCGCAGGCGTTGTCGAAATTGACGGGATTGAGTTTAGTCTCTGTCGTGTCTATCCAGACTTAGCAGGTTGCGCTACTACGACCACTGCGACTGTCAACATCACAGGCAACACGATTCGCAATATTACAGGCGCACCCGATGGAGCCGATGGTATTGACATTAACTTAGGTAATAATGCTAATGCCACGTTGACGATTAGCAACAATACCATCGATAACATCGTGAACAAAGGCATTAGCTTTGGCGCTGTTGATGGTTCTATTGGTACAACAACGATCTCCAATAACAAGATTAGCAATGTCGGCGGGGCAGGAATTCAAGTGCGGGTTGGCGAAACGAATGTGGGTGGAGAGGCTTCAGTGCGAGCAGCCGTGCTGAATAACACACTTACAAACACAGAGACAGGAACAGCCGATGATGCAGCTATAATTATGCGATCGCAAAATGCTGCTTCGCTCTGCGTCAGGTTTGAAGGAAATACCTTAAACAATCCCACCTCTAGTCTTGATTATCTATTCCGTAGACAAAGTACATCAGCATCAGGATTGCAACTAGCAGGGCTGACCACGGCGATCGCTGTGTTGGCTCCAAGTAATGCAACAACTATTGCTGCGCTCAATAACCCTCTGCGTCTTGAACTTGAAGCAAGGGGAAATACAGGTGCTCGATTTAGAGTTCAAAATAGTACTGTGCAAGTTCCCACTACGGCTTGTACATTTCCTTAAAGATCAAGAAGAGACCAGCTTTGCGGGTTTCTTCTTGATCTTTAGCGATCGCGCTAACAATCAGCAAGAAACTCACACAGTATTTTTCTTGCTGACCTAGAAAGCATTGCTTGTAAAAATTTGCTGCTTTAGCGATCGCGCTCATCATCAAAAAAAACACACACATAGTGGGGTTTCTTTTTGATCTCTCAAGAACCTCTTGCAAAAATTGCTGCTTTAGCGATCTCGCCAATAACAAAAAAGAAACCCGCAAAGCGGGTTTCTTTTTATACAAAGCGTAGCTTGAAAAAAATTGCTGCTTTAGCGATCGCTCTATGCATGAAAATAGTGAGAGCCTGAAATACGAGTACTGAATCAACGAATGAAAATTTTATTTGCGGCGGCTGAAGTTGCTCCTCTTGCCAAAGTTGGCGGCATGGGAGATGTAGTGGGCGCACTTCCTCCGATTCTTAAGAAGATGGGGCATGATGTACGAATCATCATGCCTTACTACGGCGTAATTCCTGACAAGCTCAAGGAAAAGCCTGAATGGAAATGGAAAGGCTATGCCATGTTTCAGGAATTTGATATTTTTGAGACAGTACTACCAGGTACAGATGTTCCCTTGTACTTGGTAGGGCATGGATCATTTATTCCTGCTCGCGTTTATGGCGGTGAAGATGAAGATTGGCGGTTCACGATGTTTGCCAATGCCGTTGCGGAATTTGCATGGAACTATTGGAAACCGAACATTATTCATTGCCATGATTGGCATACAGGCATGATTCCTGTGTGGATGCATCAAGTCTCGGATATTGGAACTGTATTCACGATTCATAATCTTGCTTATCAGGGGCCTTGGAAATGGTTTTTGGACAAAATCACTTGGACTCCTTGGTACATGGATGCTCATAACACGATGGCAGCAGGGATCAAATATGCCGATCGCGTGAACACAGTATCTCCTACCTATGCTCAGCAAATTTGTACACCCACCTATGGGGAAGGTTTAGAAAGTATTCTTTCTTTCTTGAAACCTTGGGGGATTTTAAATGGTATCGATACGGAATTAGAAAATCCTGCTACTGATTCTGCCTTGGTGCAAAACTACTCTGTCGAAACCCTTGACGATCGCATGGCAAATAAAATTGCTTTGCAAAAAGAGTTAGGACTAACCGTAAATCCTGCAACTTTCTTGATCGGCATGGTCGGTCGTTTGGTGGAGCAGAAGGGCATTGATTTGTTACTGCAAACCCTAGAACGTTTTTTAGCATATACAGATGCTCAGTTTGTGGTCTTAGGTACAGGCGATCGTTATTACGAATCGCAACTATGGCAAATTGCTGCCCGCTACCCCGGCCGCATGTCAGCGCAAATTTTGTTTAACTCAGCGCTTTCTCATCGTGTTTATGCTGGCTCAGATGCCTTTTTGATGCCAAGTCGTTTTGAGCCATGTGGACTGAGTCAACTAATTTCGCTGCGCTATGGTTGTGTACCTATTGTCCGCCGTACTGGTGGATTAGTGGATACAGTGTCATTTCATGATCCTATTGGTCAAACAGGTACAGGCTTTAGTTTTGATCGTTACGAGCCGCTGGATATGTACACCTGTATGGTACGCGCATGGGAAAGTTATCGCTATACTGATGCATGGCGCTTGTTGCAACAACGCGGCATGAGCAATAACTTCAGTTGGCAAGCCTCCGCCGAAAAGTATGTGCAGCTCTATCGCTCGATACCTGGCTTAGACAATGCTTAAATCCTCATAAAGAAATACGGCGCGAATCGCGCCGTATTTCTTTAATACCAAAGCACAAAATGGCATAGCCATTTAGTGCTTTCAAACCCTTACTGGGTGTGGGGTTTAATTAACAAAAGTATTTTCACACTTTTGTTAATTGGTTTAATTTGCTTGCAAATCATTCAAAGCACTGTGAGAATTACATTTACAGCATTTCGACCAAAAGAACTACAAATCGATGCGTCAGTTTCCTGTTATCCTTATTCCCCCAGAAGTGCAGCGCATCGCTCTGTCCAAGCCCGCTACACCTAAGCTTAGTCCACCGCCAAGACTAACTTCCTCTGAGCAGCCACAGCCTATTAATATTCAAGAAGCGATCGCATTGAGCTTGGGGCTAATAGTAGTAGTAGCGTTAGTAACTACCTTTGCCAAAGAGTTAGGAATCATGCTGCTGATCGTGGGAACGGTGGCACTTGTGCTGCGGATCAGATATCAGTTTCTTACCTACAAAAAACGCTACCAAAGTTATCAAAACACTCTCCAAAACTATTTCAAAAAGCTTGAGACTTATTCCCGCGAGGAAGTTGGTCATGAGCAAAAACTAGCGATCGCCCATTCTCCAGAGCGTATCCTTGAGTTTCGGCATCAGCAATTTCAGAAGTTTTTTGCAAAGATTCCTCCCATTGAAAATGCGATCACCATAACTAAAATAAAGTCTCCAGATCGTGATCAATCAGCTATTGATGATTTCGGAATCACCCTTCAGCAACATCTGTCAGGAACCCTCTATCAAGGCGTGAAGCTTTACATTCCCAGTGTCAATCAGGATTGGTTGCCGACACTGACCTATATCGATCCTGCTCTAAATGTTCATATTGCGATCGAGATTATTGGAGATTCAGAAAGTGCGGCAAATCTCATGCAAAAGGATCTTAGCGATCGCTTTTTAGTAGATTCAGGATGGATTATGATCAAATTCTCGCAAAAACAAATTTTACAAAGCTCAGCCCAGTGCTGTAAAGAGTTTGCCAAATTACTTGATCGCTTAAGTCTAGATACTTCTGTCCTAGCAAACTTTGAGTCTATTTCTGATTTAGTTCCAGTAAAAATATAGATTGCCAGACAATCTATATTTTTGATGATAGTACAACAGTAATATTCACTGCTGCTTATACTTTGGATAATGCGGGTAAGCGACCAAAGGTCTACAAGTATCGTTTATGATTATGACTATTCTGGTATCCGCTTATCGCAGATGGTGAATGGTGTGGAGACGAGGTTCTTGGTGGATAAGAATCGCAATTATGCTCAGGTGTTGGAGAAGTATGCACTTAGTAGTACTGTGCAGATTAGCTATCTATTTGGTAGCGATCTGATTGCTCAGGATAGAAATAATTCTAAGTCGTTTTATCCTCAAAGAAGCTGGTTCAGAGTTTCAACATCAGATACAGCATCAACTTATTGGATTTAAGATTCATTGAAATAAAAGAGTGATAAATACGAGACTACTAAAAGCTGAAGAAGTGTCATTGGTAAAAGCTCTACTTATGACAAACTCAAAGATTGCTGAAATAATCGTGCCAACACTAGATACCACATTTGTTGAAAATATGGACGATGGTGGGATGGGGAGTCTTCTCTTCGCATCCTGTACTGATGATTCAAATAGAAAGCTTGGCAAAACATTGGCTGAAGCTTCGTTTTTGGATGAAGATCAAGTTCCTGTATATGTTCAATTAAATTTAGATAATCACAATCAACTGTTTGAGCTTGATATTTGGAAGGTCGATTATTCTCATATGTCTAAATGGCCAAACTTAGATCAAATTGTAATTAAAGCAATGAACTGAACAGTTGAATCTACCTATTCCGTTGCTTAGTTAAGGCGATCGCAGATTTTGAGATGATACTTTAAGCGATTGAGAATGTCTCGTTTGATGGAGATCGCATGTTAGTTTTTGTCACTTTAAAAGCGAGCCCATAAGTATGGAACTTATTATTTGCGATTCACTTACATTTCATCAGTATCAATCCCCATCGCTTTGAGCATTTCAGCAAGACGTTGGGCTTTTTGCTCATCTTTTTGTTTAGCAAGACGTTCTTGAAGTTTTTCATTGCGTTCTTGGATAGCGATCGCCTCATCTTTTTGTTTAGCAAGACGTTCTTGAGTAGCGATCACTTTTTGGATTTTGTTATTGTAAAAGCGATCGCTTAAGGTTGAAACTTATTATTTGCGATCAGTATTTTTAGAAAATATGTGAGACGACTCACTTAAATTTCATCAGGATTAATCCCCAGAGCTCTAAGGTATGCAGCAAGTTTTTCGTTTTTATGACGCTCTTGCTCCGCGATCGCCTCAGCCTGTTGTTGAGCTACCTCCGCCTCGCGCCGAGCCTGCTGCTCATAAGAACGTTCCAACTCCGCCTGATACCTAGCATGTTCCGCCTCAGCATGAGACCTTAAAATTTGCTTAGAAATCGGATCGTAAAAACGGAAAGTCTTATCAACAAAAAGATATAAATCTAAACCCAACGTTTGACTATGCAAAGACAAAGTACCATCAGCTAAAGTTGAAACAGAGATCGGCACATACTTGTCATTTTCTAGCCGCACTCCCTGCAAAGAATCAGGCTTCAGAGAAATCCCCGAAGGATCATATTGAAAATATTCCTTCACACCCAAATCCCGATAAATTAATGGATTTTCCTTACGGTCTTTCGTCACGGTTCCCTTAGAAGTTATTTCCAACACAAAATCTGGAACCTTCCCATCTTCTTCCCAAACCGTATAACTTACCCGATCTTCTTTACTAGTTCCAAACACAACAAAGATATCAGGCGCAATTCTCTTTTCTGCGCCATCCTCTTCATAGCGAATAAATAGATTCCCAGAAACATACACATCTGGTAATTGCTCAAACCACAGTTTCAGAGCCTCAGTCGCATAACTCAAATTACGGCGTTGTTTATCACCTTCGGGCATCGGCTCAAAGTCCTCTAAAGGAGAGTCAAGTGTTTTTATTAGCTTGCGATCGCCAGAAATAGTCATAACGGCACTCTAAGTCATATCAAGATTCAGCCTATCATATTTACGATTTCGACTGATAACAATCGGTATTTTTTCGGGTTAAGTGTTTATATGTTAAGGATGGGAGGCGATTCGTGCCTCCCATCCTTAAATATTTAGAGATTTTTGATAACAGTTGCTACAGCGACCGTGACATAAAATATGGTTTATTGTTGCCGAGTGCTAAAATCAGCGATTAAAAGCTGATAAATCTTTATTTTGTAGGTTTTATGTGAGGGTATTGCCCGTGAATGCTGCTGAACAAGCTAGAAATGTCGAAGTGGCAACAAAAATCGCTACGATTGTCAATTTGTTTAAAGCTATTTACCCTGCTGCAAGATCTGACTTAAAACCTTGGCTGAATAATTCTGATACTCGCAGATTACTTGATCCAGATTCGATTGATATTGGCTTTCATTTCCCAGGGGTAAGCTGGCGGCTCAAGGTTCGCAGTATTCTCTTTCAAATTCGACTATATGAAGATCCAGTTGATGGCGACTTGAGGGCGATCGGCGTTGAGGCAAGTGGACATGATCATAAAGGCGAATGTTGGCGATTTTCGACGGTGGACAATTGGCAGTTCTTTGGCGATAAGATGCCGATGGAAGATGGAGTCGTAAATCTACGCCAGTTTAGTCGCCAAACCTTAGAAGTTTTCAATCGCAAATAGAAGTAATACAAAAACATCAAATGGCTGAGCCATTTGATGTTTCTAAAACCCTTGATGGGTTTGATCCTCAATTCACAAAAGTGTGGCGGAACTTTGGTGAAATGGTACATCGGAGTAAGCTTTGCTCAGAGTATAAAACCCAAAAGAGTAGTGGCGGCGCTACTCTTTTGGGTTTTATACTCTGATTTGCTTTTTTATTCAAAACCAATTTGGGATTTTCAGCGCCGAAGGCGCTGAAAATCCCAAATTGGTTTCAGATTACAATGAGTTATAAGAGCGCAGTAATGTAGGAAACCAATTTTTAGTGGCGTGGCAAAGCTACGTCACTAAAAATTGCTTCTTGATTAAATCGCAGAATCATAACTTGGTAATTTTTAAGCACTAACCTATGAAAGCATTTGTAGCAGGAGCCACAGGGCAAACAGGACGACATATTGTCACCGAATTAGTTAAGCGAAATATTTCCGTAAGAGCCTTAGTCCGTGACCTAGAACTCGCTAAAAAAATCCTACCGCCCGAAGTGGAATTGGTTCGAGGAAATGTACTTTTTGCTGACACATTAGCAGAGGCGATCGCAGATTGTGATGTACTGGTATGTGCAACAGGTGCAAAGCCAAGCCTAAATGCCATGGAGCCATATTTGGTGGACTATATTGGCACAAAGAACTTAGTGAATGCTGCGAAGGCAAAAAACATCAAACATTTTGCGATCGTCTCTTCTCTTTGTGTATCAAAGCTATTCCATCCTTTAAATCTATTCTGGCTAGTACTTTTCTGGAAAAAACAAGCAGAAAAATATTTGCAAAATAGTGGTTTGACCTATACGATCGTTCGCCCTGGCGGATTGCTGAATTATGAAAAAATTGGTGGCTTGGTAATGTCTAGCGCCGATACTTTGTTTGAAGGGAGTATCCCTCGTACTAAAGTTGCCCAAGTAACGGTCGAGGCTTTATTTGAAGATGCTGCAAAAAATAAGTTGGTGGAGATTGTAGTTGGAGCAGATAGCCCCGACAGCCCGATCGCTGGATTGTTTGCTAAGGTTGCTTAACCAAAACCAAAATTTATTTAAAATTGCTGCAAAGCAGCGCTTTTAATAAATTTGATGGTTCTTTTGATTATAAATTTCTACAAATAAACAAATATGCCTAAAACTGTATTCATTACTGGAGCTTCATCAGGAATTGGCAGATCAACGGCTCTCTATTTCCAAAAACAAGGTTGGAATGTCGCCGCCACAATGCGATCGCCTGATCAAGAAATAAGCAGAGCCAATAGTTTGGCAAATCTTGATCGCGTAGTTTGTCTAAAACTCGACGTTACTAATCGCCATACAATCACCGATGCAGTTGCAGAAAGTATTGCCAAATTTGGGGCGATCGATGTGCTGGTAAATAACGCGGGCTATAGCATGTTAGGCGCATTTGAGACTTCCACCGCTGAGCAAATTCAGCGTCAATTTGATACTAATGTATTTGGACTGATGGAAACCACTCGCGCAGTGCTGCCTCATTTTCGCGATCGCAAGCAGGGTGTAATTGTGAACGTTGCCTCTATTGGCGGGCGCGTCGCCTTCCCTCTCTATAGCCTTTATCACGCCACGAAATGGGCTGTGGAAGGATTTTCGGAATCCTTGCAACATGAACTTCTTGCTTTCAATATTCGCGTCAAAATTGTAGAGCCAGGTCCAATTAAAACTGACTTTTATGAGCGATCGGCAGACCGCACCAGCAATCCTGATTTTCCAGAATATGATGAATTTAGCGATCGCGTATTGACGAAACTAAATGAAGTAGGCACAGCGGGAGCATTGCCTGAAGTTGTAGCTAAAACTATCTATACTGCTAGCACCGATAAATCATGGAAATTGCGTTATCCCGCTGATCCACTTGCTAAGCAATTATTATTTATTCGCAAACTTTTACCTGATTTTCTCTTCACAAAAATTGTGCGCCGAAGCACAAACGTATAATTTGCAAACTATACATAGGATGGAATGCAAAAGAGAGATAAGACAAATCAAAACTAAAAAGATGAGTGGCGGCACGAACTGCCGCCACTCATCTTTTTGGTTTTTTGCTTATTTATTCAGAGGTTTTGTTTGAGAATATCTCCTAATATGACAATACCGCGCTCAATATTTTCTAGGGACTGAGAGAAATTGAGGCGAAAGGCTGGATAGCCTTGCCCATCAGGGAAAAATGGCTTGCCACGACCAATTAAAATCTTTTGTGCTGCCGCTTGCTGACCAACAGATTGCATCGGCGTATGATTTGGCAGCTGCACCCAGATAAACAGACCTCCATTGGGAACTGTCCATCGAATAGAGGTGGGGAAATGTTGCTCCATTAATTGCAACATGAGATCATGTCTTTGGTGATTGATAGAACGAAGATGATTGAGATGGCGGCGATAATGTCCAGAGGCAATATACTCGCTTGTGATCGCTTGAGTCACTGTGGACACATGTAAATCATGCAGAAGTTTCATTTCAACCAATGATTGATAGTGCTTGCCCGTAGACACCATGTAACCAATCCGCAACCCAGGCATAAGCGTTTTGGAAAACGTACCAATATAAGTCACTAAATCGCTACGATCCAATACTTTGAGAGGTGGTGGAGCTGGTTCAAAGCTCAACCCCTCATAGGCATTATCTTCCAAAATTGGACAGTTGTATTTCTCAGACAACGACATCAATTCACGTCGATGCGCTTGAGACGTAGTGATGCCTGTGGGATTGTGTAGTGTGCTGACCGTATAGATTAACTTGGGCTGATGACTACGGAGGTATTGGTTTAAGAGTTCTAGATTCATCCCATCCTTTTGCATGGGAATACCAATTACTTTGATGCCCATTTTTTCTAAGATAGCGATCGCACCATGATAGGTAGGACTCTCCACAATCACCCAATCGCCCGCTTGGAGGTAATACTGAAACGCTAGGGATAATGCTTGTTTTGAACCATTAGTAATAATTAAATTATCAGCAGAAACTTCCAATCCCAACTTCCAAGCCAACATTTGGGCTAGTTGTTTGCGAAGTGTAACTTGACCTTGAGGTGCTTCATAGCTAAACAACACATCAGCCACTTGACTCATGGCTCTCCGCGCAATTCTCGCTAGATCTTCAAGCCCTGATGGGCGAGGAAATCCAGAAGTAAAATCAATTACATCTGGATCTAACTGAGCTTGGATAGAACTCATGTATTGATCAATAAATGACTCACCCCATTTACTAGGAATAACGACTTCCTGCTCAGGCTCAAGGGTAGAACTGCGCTCAGAGAAATTAACAATATTCGTAACAAAGTAGCCTGCCCCTTGCCTAGCTGAGACTAGACCATCTGCTTCTAAAACACTATATGCCTCAATTACAGTTAACTTATTTACCTGTACACTTTCGGCGAGAGCACGAATTGATGGTAGCTGCTCTCCTGCTTGCAACGATCCCGACGTAATCAGGTGGCTGATGCGATCGCGGATTTGTAGATAGATTGGCTCTTGAGCAGAGCGATTTAAGGGAATTCTCATCGGGTAAGTACCACTGAGATGTTGAAAGCAGTATATAGCGATCATCACTCAACTTACCTAGTACAGTTTTTACAAATCTCGCTAGAACAGTTTGAAATTATTACAACTGTACTAGTAAACATTGTCAGATTTGTACCTTCATAAATTGTTTGCAACCAGCTAAAAGTATTAAGGATTAACTATTCGCAATTACTGAGAGGTGAAATGATGCGAGTCTCATTTATTCCCACTAATCTTTGGGATATTCTTGTCGAGTTCCTTCAAAATCTAGCTCAGGCAACTTTTAATCACAACGAAGAAGTCAAAGTTTGGCAAAAAACAGATCGTCGTGGAAATTCCTACTGGTGTGCTTACGATCCCAAGTCAGGACATTCTGCTCACTTAGGCTCAGAAGAAGAAGTGATGAGCTGGATTGAAAGGCACTATTATTTTTAGTATATATAAACCCCAAGAAGATAAGGATAGCGCTTCGCGCTATCCTTATCTTCTTGGGGTTTATATCTTATAGCTGTCGCCTAGTGTACTAGGACATAAAACCCAAGAATTGATTGGCGGCGCGAAGCGCCGCCAATCAATTCTTGGGTTTTGATTTGTCCTAAGAAACCATTTAAGAATTGTCTAGATCCCCCCAGCCCCCCTAAAAAAGCTACTGTGTACACACAAGTCGTGAGTGAGGCAAAATCCAACCTGTTAAATGTCAACTAACTTGTCCGATGACGACAATTAACTTGGCTGGTTGAGAGAAGAAAAAATAATTGACGCGACGGCAAATGAC